>JBDLRC010000184.1:0-9536 GCA_039800265.1 Pseudomonadota bacterium | reverse complement strand
GCTGCAACGTGCGATCCACATGGGGCGAGGCTTCAGGGTGAAAGGTGATCAGGTTGGCACCGGCCTTAGCGAAATCGACCACCAGGGCATCAACAGGCGAGACCATGAGATGCACATCGATGGGTATTTTTACGTGAGGCCGAATAGCCTTGCAGACCATCGGACCGATGGTGAGGTTGGGAACGTAATGGTTGTCCATCACGTCGAAATGAATAAAGTCGGCTCCGGCGGCCTCCACCTGGCTGACTTCTTGGCCCAATCGGGCAAAATCGGCCGACAGAATGCTAGGAGCAATACGATAGGTGGTTGATGTGCTCATGCGGGCATTCTAGATCAGCGCTTGCCCCGCATGGTCCACCAGATGATGAACAAAAAGAGCGCCAGCGCTATGCCGGCTTCCAAAAATATGACCCACATGATGTCAATCGTACGCCCTGAAATTTTGAATTCTAGAGGCCCCATCATGGTGAAAACCGGATTGGCCCAGGGGGTCGAATCCGCGCGATTCACGGTGCGATCCATCGGGCGACATCTGGGGCAGTTTTTAACTTGGCTTCTTGTTAGTACAAGTCTGCTTCTGTCCAGCACCGCATGGGCAGTCGGCCCCCAGGCCAAAATCCGGCCGATTGGATTTCATGAGCTGCCCGGCTGGTCGAGTGATGGCCTTCATGACTTCTGGCCCGCGCTGATGGGCAACTGCTCGGTGATGCGGCAGCGGATCACCAGTTGGGCAAAAGTCTGCAAAGCATCGGAACAAATCTCGGATAGTGACGCATCCGCCGTTCGGCAGTTTGTGGAGACTTGGTTTACACCCCACGAGATCACCGATGCCAAAGGCACGCGATCGGCCACGGTCACCGGGTACTACGAGCCGCTGCTCAGGGGGTCGCGGGTGCGCGAAGGAGCCTTTCAGATTCCGCTTTACCGAACCCCAAAGGATCTGGTGAACGTGGATTTGTCATCGATCTACCCTGAGATTAAAGCGCTTCGGCTGCGGGGCCGATTAGAGGGCAATCGCGTTGTGCCGTATCCGACACGTGAAGAAATTGAGAAAAAGGGCCTGCTCGCCGGGCACGAGCTTTTGTGGGTGGATGATGCCGTGGAGGCCTTCTTCCTGCAGGTTCAAGGCTCTGGTCGGGTGGTGTTACCCAACGGGGAAACGGTGCGTGTGGGCTATGCCGAACAAAACGGTTATCCGTACCGATCGATTGGGCGTTACCTGATCGACAAAGGAGAACTCAAACCGAACGATGCATCCATGCAATCCATCAAACGGTGGATGGCTGCCAACCCCCACCGACGCGACGAGGTGCTGCATCAAAACCCAAGTGTGGTGTTCTTTAAGGAAATTGGGAATCTCAAATCAAATCTTGGCCCGCTTGGCTCGATGGGGCTGCCCCTTACGCCACGACGTTCGGTGGCCGTGGACCCGCGCTATGTGATGCCCGGCAGCCTTGTATTTTTATCGACGCGCGTGCCTAACGTGGGTGCAGCGCCTCGGGATCCAGGTCAGCCCTTTCAACAGCTGATGATTGCGCAAGACACGGGGAGCGCCATTCTCGGGCCCCATCGCAGCGACATTTTCTTTGGCACAGGGAATGAGGCCGGCGACGTGGCCGGCCGCATGCGCAGTGAAGGTCAGATGTTTGTGTTACTGCCCAATCCCTAAGCGTCTAGAGAGCCTACCTAATCTCGCTGTCACGCGAGATTCACGGCGTCTTAACCTCGTCTAACGCTTTTTCAAGACGATCTTTGGGAATCGCACCGCTTGCGCGTTTGCCGTTCGCAAAAAAGGTGGTGGGCGTGCCCGACACCCCGAGTGACTTGCCAAGCTCTACGATTTTTGCTGTCTGAAAGTTACAGTTCGCGCCCGCTTTGGGTGGCTCTTTGCCAAACAACATCCAATCGTTCCAAGCTTCTTCACGATTTTTTGCACACCATGCATTACGCGCTACCGTCTCCGACTCGGCGCGCAAAATAGGGAAGAAATAGGTATAGATGGTGACATTGTTCAGGTCGAGCAATGTTTTGCGATAGGTGCGGCAGAAGCTGCAGTACGGGTCTTCGAATACCGCGATCACGCGCTTGCCATTGCCTTTAACGGTCTTTAATGCCAAATCCCGTGGCAGCTTTGCAAAATCAATCACATTGATTTCTTCCAAGCGATTGGCGGTGATGTTTTCTCCCGTTTTGAGGTTCACCATCTGGCCTTCCACGATCGCGAAGGTCGCTTTCTCATCGGCATAGAGCAGATCCGTGCCGATACGTACTTCCACAATGCCGGGCATTGGAGTCTTGAGCACGCTGTCAACTTTGAAGCGGCCCTTCAGCCAGCCCTCGACCGCCGCCTTCACAGCTGATTCGGTGGCCGGCGATGTTTTTTCCGGTGCGGCAGACACTAACGGCGCTATCGCAAACAGGCAGAGCACTGCCAGGGGTCGTAGAAATTTCTTCAAACCAGTCTCCGTAAAAAGGGGGCTATTGCGGCGAGATCGCCTGGCGAATCAAGAATTGCCGAAGCGGCCCGATATCGCCCACAAGCTTCATGCCCCAGCCACGTAATCGCGAAAATGTCGGGTGCGATGCCGTGACAGTACGCTGCAACAGATCCAGCCCCCACTGAACACGTTTCACCCGCAAACGACGAGCCTTATCGTACGCTGCAAGTACCGACGAAGCCCCGGGGTCGGATGTGGCCTCTTTAAGCAATTCTTCAAGCGACATCAGATCTTGCACACCAAGGTTTAGGCCGTAGCCGGCCAAGGGGTGCACCGTATGCGCAGCATCGCCTACCAGGCAGGACCGCAGGGCCGATTGTGAGTCGGTGACGAGCATGCGAAGCGGGGCTGCGGCCGGCTGATCGATACGCGTGATCTGTCCGAAACGGCCTTGGGAGCATTCTTGGATTTGGCCGATGAATTCCTCTATCGCTTCGCTCGATGTAGGGTTGGCTCTTCCTGTACTCCAGACCATAGACACCTGATGAGGGTCACGCAATGGAAGCAGCGCCAGAATATCGCCGCGATCAAACCATTGCGCGGCTACACCGCCGTGCGGATGTTCCAACGTTAACGTGGCGACCACACCCTGCTGACCATAATCGCGCTGGCCCCAGAGAATGCCGCTTTGGGCACGCACCCACGATCGCGCACCGTCTGCGCCAATGATCAGCTGCACCGAGTAATCTTTTCCCTGGGCTGACACGGTCGCTGCAGCCGGCTCGGCCTGAAGCCGATCGGGCCGAGCATGAATCCGTTGGATGGTGGGACGAAACTGGACTGCTGTCTCAAGCGCCTGCAACAAGTCGCGATGAAGCACCATCATGGAGAGAAAATCTGCGCCCGCATCGGTCGCGCTTAAATCGATGCGGGTATCTTCTGAGAAGACCTCCATGCGCGACACGGCACACGTGTGCGGCTCGACTGCGCTCCAGGCGCCTACGCGCTTCAGCAGATCCACCGTTAAGGGCGCGAGCGCATAGTTACGTGCGTCGGCGCCATCCGTTCGGCCGCGCTCTTCAGGGCCGATCCAAAGCACGTTATAGCCCTGATGGGCGGCAACTAGGCTGGTCAGCGCACCCATGACGCCCCCGCCGATGACCGCAATCGGATGTGCCGCGTGAGATGTGGATTTCGTTGCCATAGGGGCTAAAGGATCGCCCGGGAGCGGGGCAAATGGCAAGTCACGGCGGCTAGGCTATACTTTCCGCCTGACTTTCGGCACGAAGACTCTCGTGCCACATGTGGCTCGGTAGCTCAGTTGGTAGAGCAGAGGACTGAAAATCCTTGTGTCGGTGGTTCGATTCCGCCCCGAGCCACCACCTATGATGAATGCACTCTCGGCCGGGGTTTAACATCGGTCACCGAATACGCAAACGAACCCGTGATGAGCTACATGCAAATGCCAGTGGATCTGCACTCGAACTTCAACAACCGTGTGGTGCTCAACCACCATGATCTGCCCTGGGTAGATAGCCCAGAGTCCGGTGTAAGGCGACGGCTACTTGAGCGCCAAGGCGGCGAAGTGGCCCGTGCGACATCTATCGTGCATTACGAGGCGGGCGCCCGATTTCCGATGCACACGCATGATCTAGGCGAAGAAATTTTTGTGCTGGATGGCGTATTCAGTGACGAATCCGGAGACTACCCAGCGGGCACGTACATCATGAACCCCCCAGGCTCTGCCCACGCGCCATTTAGCGCCACGGGCTGCACACTTTTTGTGAAGTTACGGCACCTTGGGCCAGAGCAAACAGAACGCGAAATCGTAGACACCACCACTGCCGACTGGTTGCAAGGGCTGGTACCGGGCCTTCACGTGATGCCGTTGATGCGACAAGGAACGGGTTCGACTCTGGTCCGCTGGGCGCCAAAGACATATTTCAATCCCCATCGGCACTTCGGCGGTGAAGAGATTTTTGTGGTGAGCGGCGTTTTTGAAGATGAGCACGGCACGTACCCAAAAGGGTCGTGGATCAGAAGTCCACACATGAGCCAACATCAACCGTTTAGCAAGGAAGGTTGCACTATCTTTGTGAAAACAGGGCATCTGCTTTGAGCATTCAATCGTCTCCGAGGCTAAGAGCGGCGAAGAGGCGATTACGCTGGAGCCTCGCGTGAGTCGCAACGACATTGCAATCCGTTACACGGCTATCGCCGTAACGGCCTCCTTAACCAATCTTTTGATGCAATTTTTATTTTTACTGATCTATGCAAATGCCTATGCAGTTGAGCTCTCAATCGCGATCGCTACAGCGTTGGTGCTTCCGCTGAAATACCTTGCGGACAAACACTTTATATTCTGCTTCGTTACCCGGAGCCGTCAACACAACCTGTCTACTTTTTTGATGTACTCATTTGTCAGCGTTTTCACGGTTGCCGTATTCTGGGGATGCGAATACACCTTTCACCTTGCCTTCGATAGCGAGGCCCTACGCTACATCGGAGGGGCAATTGGCCTGGCAGTAAGTTTTTTAATGAAATATCAACTCGACAAGCGCTTTGTATTCTGTAGCGCAGATTAAACCCTGCGTCGAAATGTAAGAAGCTGGTAGACGCCACCAAAAAAATCCTGTCGTGACGCTTCACTAAGGTCTGCACCCACAGGAATCCAATGGGCGATACCTTTATCGAACAAATCATTGGCAAAGGGTTCGAGCACCCTTAGCACGGGCTTCCACAAAAACCGGAATGGATTAAACCGGGAGGGCCGAGAATAATCCATCACGATTAGCGTTCCGCCCGGTTTTAAGACCCGAATGGCTTCACGAACGGTCTGGTGTCGCACTTCAGCAGGCTGCTCGTGCAATAGGAAAAAAAGTAGTACCTGATCAAACGACCTGTCAGCGAATGTCAGCGCCGTGGAATCCATGCAGTGGAGCTTTACCCGCTCACTGGGCCTAAGTTTAGCCGCCAAATTACCAAGTTGGACGGGAAGAACATCCACCACATCCAGCGTGCTCTCCGGTGCCATGCGGCTCACCAGCGTTGGGGTGAGATCGCCATATGCACATGCCACCTGCAGGGTCTTGCCCCTAGCAACGGGACCAAACACCGACAGCGCCGCATCGCGCAGCCGGTTGTAATTGCCCCAGAGAATTAAGTTCACCAGCCATTGACGCTCAAAAAAGCGAACTGCTTTGGGGTGGACATAGGCCCACCAATAATGCGCGCGGAGGTAGTTTGGGACCGGCAATCCCGACGATGATGCGGTGGGCAGCACTTTCATGGCGGGTCTGTGTTTTGTCATGGGGTTGGCAGCCATCGGATGTGCCGGTGGCTGCGTTTGCTTCATTTCAACAATACGTCATTTTTTGCGCTGCAAGATCGTAAAATCTCAATAAATCGCGTAATACTTGGAGCCCATGTAGCGCCATCGCTAAAAATAAAGGCGCAACGTGGTTTACGACTCATTTAATGCGAGGGGGAGCGCATGTCAGCAGCGACACTATCGGTTGTTCAACCCATGCCAGCGTCGGCCATTTTTGGCTTGATCGCCAAAGGCTGGGCCGAAATGCGGGCAACCAGTTTTAAGGGCTGTGTCTACGGCCTGCTTTTTGTGGCCATGGAATACGCCATCCAGATGGTGTATCAGAACCTCTGGCAGATGACCATGGGGCTTACGGCCGGATTTTTCTTGCTGGGCCCATTTTTGTGCTGCGGCATCTACGACATTTCAAGGCAAAAAGACCGCGGCTTCGTTCCGAATCTTGCGGCGAGCACCATGAGCTGGGCCCGTAACTGGAAATCCATCGCTTTTTTTGCCGCGATCCTCACTTTTTTCATGATCGTCTGGGCCCGGGTCTCGGTCGTGCTCTTCGCCCTCTTCGGTGCGCACAACTACCCAGAGCTCAAAGACATGATCACGCAGATCATTTCGCTGGACAACATTGAATTTCTACTCGTGTGGAGTGGGGTTGGGTTTGTGTTTGCGAGCCTCGTCTTTGCGATTTCAGTCATTTCGATGCCGATGCTGCTTGATCGCGGCTGCGACACGATGGAAGCGATTGGCACAAGCGCCAAAGCACTTTGGAATAACCCAGGGCTGATGTTTGCCTGGGCCGTATCCATTGCGGTGATGATCGGGGTAAGCCTCGTGTTCTTCTTACCGCTGCTGATTATCACGGCTGCGCTGGTAGGCCACACCAGCTGGGTGCTCTACCGCACCCTCGTGCCTGCACGCTGATTACGCGCTCGAGCGCTCCAGGGCCTCGACACGCTTTTCCAAACGGTCTAAGGCATCGTTAAGCTGACGCAGCAGCGCCTGCTGCTCGTCGGCCTGCGTGCGGCTGACCACCACATTGGACTCGTGGATGGCGTAATCGGCCACTTGTTTGGCCAGTAAACCCGCAGGGGACTCGTTCCAGAACCGCTCCCACGGGGAAAAACGGTCTTTCATGAGTTTGACCAAAGGCCCAAGTTTTTCCGCCACGATGGCGTCACCCTCGATGCGCAGGCCCTTGGTGATGTCGGATTGAATGATGATGGTGACATCGGGTTCTCTTAAAGCGGCTGCAACACCTGCGGTGCTCGAGACAGAATGCTTAGTCTGCAGGCCAAGCTCTTTTAATAATCCATCGGCCTCGATTTCCCAATCGACATGGCCGCCCACAGGGAATACGATACGCACGCGTTTATGGGACAGGCCTTTGAGGGCCTGGTGCAAGGCCTCGTCTTTTGCGATGCCCCAGTTCAGGGCTGAAATAAAGTTGTTCATCATGGGTTGAAAATCAAAGGCCCCAGTCTGGGGCCTTTGATCATGCTGTTGATGTGATCAACCGACCTGGGTGATTCCTGCCAACATCCAGCCGGAGTCACCACCTTTTGTTCGGTGCAGTGTCCAGACTTCATCGAAGTCTTCTGCGGCGGCCTCTGCGCTTTCGCGAATCAATCCGCTGAAACGAATCTGGACCTCTTCCACCGGCTTACCGTAGTCATCGGTGCTGTCGGACATGCCCAGCCACTCGGCATCAAGATTCACGACCTGGGTGACGTTGGAGGCGCCTTTGCGAGCAGCGATCTGATGCGAGAGTTCGCGGGTCATGTCAGGGGTGCAGAATTCAGCCAAGGCATGAATGTCGCCCGAATCCCAAATGGATTGCAGCTTGGTGAACTGCTCACGGGCAACCTTCAGGAACTGCTGGACTTCCTGGTCGGAGACAGTGGTTTCTGCGGGCATGGACACGGGCGCTGCGGACGCACCGCCAGAGCCCATGGTCTGTGCGGGCCACTGAACGTTGCCAGGGCGGGCTTCTGCACCCAGCTCATTGCCACCATAGCCCGAACGGGCCATTGCCGGCTGACCGTATCCGCCTGCCTGGGCAGTGCGGCGGGCAGAGAACACGCGGAGCAGGACAAATACAGCCATCACAGCAAGAAGAATGAGCATCAGGCTCATGAGCTCTTCGCCCAGACCGAGGTAAGAGGCCAGTGCGGCCAGACCCAGGCCGGCTGCGATACCAGCCAAGGGGCCCATCCAGGAGCTGCGGGCCGTCTGCGCGGCGGCGCCGGCGTTTGCTGCAGCCGGGTTAGCGGCCTGTTGGCCAGCGGGCGCGGTCTGCGGCTGGGACTGAGGCTGCGCCGGTTTTGCTGGAACACCCGGCTTGGCACCTTGGGAAGGCGCCATCCGGCCGATGTTGCCACCGCCGCCAAGGCGCTTGGCTTCGGCTTCAATGATGGGGGCTCCGGCCAGAAAACCCGCTGCTACAACGGCCAACCATTTGGTCTTCATCACGCTGCTGTCTCCTGAAAAACGATCTTCAAATATTAAATCTTGATTGCCTGGTGCAGGGCCACGACCCCCGCGGTCATAGTGGAAAACCTTACGACATCAAAGCCTGCATCCCGCAACATTTGGGCAAGTTCTTCAGGGCCCGGGTGCATACGGATCGATTCGGCCAGATACCGGTAACTCTCCTCGTCGTTGGCGATGCGCTTACCAAGCCAGGGCAGGACCTTAAACGAGTACAGGTCATAGGCTTTTTCAAGCGGCGGCGCCACTTTCGAGAACTCTAAGACCATCAGCTTGCCGCCAGGTTTCAATACGCGGTGCATTTGTTTCAGGGCAGCCTGCTTGTCGGTCATGTTGCGCAGGCCAAAGGCCACAGTCACCAGATCAAACTCAGCCTCTGGAAAAGGAAGGTGCTCGGCATCGCAGACCACGGCCTCAGTGGGGTAGCCGGCATCGATCAGTCGATTGCGGCCACGGCTGAGCATCTGGCCGTTGATGTCGGTCATCACCACTTTGCCGTGGGGGCCCACTTTCTTGGCGAAAGCGAGCGCCAGGTCGCCCGTGCCGCTGGCCACATCCAAGACCCGCTGGCCTGGCCTTACGTTGGCTTGAGAGATGGTCATGGCCTTCCAGACGCGATGCAGGCCTGCCGACATGACATCGTTCATGATGTCGTAGCGGGCGGCGACCGAGTCGAACACCCGGGCAACGCGCTTGGCCTTCTCCCCGGTGGGGACCTCTTCAAATCCGAAATGGGTGGTGTCGTTCATGGGTTGATTCTAGTGACTTCCACAGCCACCGGATCCACAGCCCGGCTTTCCGCAGCCCCCGCCTTGGCTTTCAGCCATCGCTGCAAGGTCAGGCTCGCGGGAGGCGCCGGCCTGGGTCAGGCGGGCAAGGTAATCTGCCCAGAGGGCGTCTTGGTTTTCGCCGAGCCACTTGATGTAATCCCAGGAAAAAATCCCAGACTCGTGGCCATCGCTGAACTTGGGCTTCACCGCATAGTGGCCCACAGGCTCAAGGGTTTCGATGATCACGTGTTTTTTTCCAACCTGCAGGGTCTCCTGGCCGGGTCCATGGCCCATCACCTCGGCCGACGGGGAATAGACGCGCATAAGCTCAAACGGGATGCGGTACTCCGCCCCGTTGTCGTAGCCGACCTCGAGCACCTTGGATTTGACGTGTACCGTCAGACTGGAGGGAGTTGTCATTCAATGTCACCTGTTCGTCATATTGCTGAACTACACTTTTTACCGTAATTTGGGTCCAAACGCATGCAAAGCACTATTCTCGTAGTGGAAGATGAA
>JBDLRC010000183.1:0-4885 GCA_039800265.1 Pseudomonadota bacterium | reverse complement strand
ACGAAGTGAGTCACCCGCCCTTCCGTCTGGGCCCAAATTTCAGGACCGGTGGTGTCGTAGTGAGCCAACCAGTTGTCATCGTTAGAAAACTGATTCAGTACCCTACCCTTGCCCTCGCGCTCCATTTGATCGGCAAGATCACGGGCACCCTCCATGCCTTCTTGCTGAGTGACCAGAATCAGTTCGGCGCCAAAGGCCTTCATGGTCTGACGGCGCTCGAGTGATAGGTTATCGGGCATGATCAGCACCATGCGATAGCCACGCATCGCGGCCGCCATGGCCAATGCAATGCCCGTGTTGCCACTCGTGGCCTCAATCAGGGTGTCCCCGGGACGAATCTCACCGCGCGCTTGCGCGCGAGCAATCATCGATACAGCGGGCCGGTCTTTCACGGAACCGGCCGGATTGTTGCCCTCGAGCTTGCCCAAAATAACCGTGCCGCGACGCAGTGTCTCCTCGCCTGCCAATCGATCCAGACGTACGAGTGGGGTATCCCCCACAGACTGTTCAAGTGTTTTGTACATCAGAGCTTTTTGCATCCAGGAAGATCGACCGACAAAATCACATCGCGCAACGCTGCAATGGCTTTATCGCGGGTGAATGACTTACGCCATGCCAACACCACGCGACGATTGGGCACCGGCGCATCAAATGCAATAAATTTGAGCAAGGGGTCTTCTTCAGTGACCGACATCTTCGGCAAGACCGTGACCCCGAGCCCCTCGGCCACCATGTGCCGGATGGTCTCCAGTGAGCTGCCTTCAACCGTTTTCTGAATGCCTGCAGAATTTGCGGCAAACCGGGCAGCCTCGGGGCAGACTTCCAACACGTTGTCGCGAAAGCAATGCCCTACCCCGAGAAGCAGCATAGTTTCTTGTTTTAAGTCGACCGACGAAATCGACGCGCGCTCCGCCCAAGGGTGCTTGCGAGGAACCGCCACGAGAAAATCTTCGTCGTAAAGCGGCTGAATGTTCAAGCCGGAATCATCAAACGGCTCTGCTAACACCGCTACATCCAACTCACCCGTGCGCATCATTTCAAGCAGACGTACCGTGAAGTTCTCTTGAAGAATCATCGGCATGGACGGATAACGGTCGATCATGGCCTTGATGATTCTCGGCAAAAGGTACGGCCCGATGGTGTAAATCACCCCCACACGCAACGCGCCACGCAACGGATCACGGCCTTGATCCGCGATCTCTTTCATCCGACTCGCTTCGTCAAGAACGCGCTGTGCCTGCTGGACGATTTGCTCTCCGATCGGTGTAAGTGTGACCTCGGAGCCACCGCGCTCAAACAGCAATACACCGAGTTCAGACTCGAGCTTTTTGACGCTCACCGAGAGGGTCGGCTGGCTGACAAAGCAGGCCTCGGCCGCGCGGCCAAAATGCTTTTCGCGGGCAACGGCAACAATGTATCGGAGTTCAGTCAGGGTCATAGCTATCCACTTGCCAACAGGTTCTCTTTGCCCGCGGCCCAGCGGTCCACCAACGCACTTAAGGCCTGAGCAGACACACCCAATGCTGCCAACTGAGCGGGCGTTCCCTCTGCTGCTGCACATTTTGCCCCAAAAGACACCGCCCGTTCGACCCAGACCGCATCACGCTCCAAATCTGAATAGCGAAGCGTTGGAACACCCGACTGCCGCAGCCCCAAAAACTCGCCCGGCCCACGAATCGCGAGATCCCGCCGGGCAACCTCAAACCCATCGGAGGTTTCGTACAACGTTTTTAGACGCTCTTTCGCAGTATCGGAGAGGGGTTCATCGAACAACAAAATGCAGGTGCTCTGGCCACTGCCGCGGCCGATCCGGCCACGCAGCTGATGAAGCTGCGCCAAACCAAAACGCTCCGCGTGTTCGATCACCATCAGCGTGGCATTCGGCACATCAACACCCACTTCAATTACCGTGGTGGCCAGCATGAGCTGCTTTTCACCCTTGGCAAATGCTGACATGGCGAGCTGCTTATCTTCAGCTGACAGTCGCCCATGCATCACCACCAAGGCATCACCAAACTGCGGTGACAGCCAGGCCGCAGCAGACTCTATCGCCTGCAGCTCTCGTTCGCCCTCAACACGTTGCGTATCAATGACGGGACACACCCAATACGCCTGGCCACCCTTGGCCAAGAAATCATGCAGACTCAACGCCAGTTCATCGCGACGGCCCGACGCCATCAATTTCGTCACAATGGGCTGACGGTTTGGCGGCCGCTCGTCAAGCACGGACACATCGAGATCGGCAAGATACGTCATGGCAAGACTACGAGGAATTGGCGTGGCCGACATGGCCAAGAGATGGGCAGCGCCCTTGGACCCACGGGACCGAAGCATGAGCCTCTGGCCCACACCAAAGCGATGCTGCTCATCCACAATCACGAGGCCCAGCGATTTAAATTCCACATCTTTTTGAATCAAGGCGTGGGTTCCCACCACCACCGATGACCCCCCTTGCGCAATCACCTCCAATCGGTGTGCACGCTCTTGCCTGCTTAAGCCACCCTTTAAAAAAGTGATGGCTACGCCAAGCGGCTTGAGATACTCCTGAAACTTTGCAAACAGCTGCTCAGCAAGAATTTCGGTGGGTGCCATCACCGCCACCTGCGCCTTTGATCCCACCGCCTGGGCTGCAGCCAGCGCCGCAACCGCTGTTTTACCACTGCCTACATCGCCCTGCAGCAGACGTTGCATCGGGCGATCCAGAGTCAAATCCTGCGAGATCTCGTTCCAGACTCGTAATTGGGCCGCGGTCAACGTGAACGGCAAGTGCTGCATCAGCTGACCGACACTCTCGCTGCCCGTGAGCACCATGGCCCGCTCGTGCTGCCGCAGGGCCCGCGCCCGACGCAGCAACAACTGCTGGGCCATGAGTTCATCAAAGCGAATGCGATTCCATGCAAGCGCATACAAGGGTTCGGGTTCATTGAGTGCAGTGGATCCGCCGCTCGCCGACGGTGGCGCATGGAGAATGCGAATGGCCTCTGGCAGTGGCATGAGCCGGTACGACGAAAGCATCGACTCAGGCAGCCATTCGTTGGGCAAGGCGCGATCCAGCGCAGTTTTCACCGCACGCCGAAGCGTGGCCTGGGAGATGCCGGCAGCGGTGGGATAGACCGCAACCAGGGGCTGCTCCACCAACGTGTCTGGGTCGCACCAGCCAGATCGCATGCGCGGATGAATGAACTCAAGGCCCGCGAGGGAGCGGCGCGCCTCACCCAGCACCCGAAACGGAAGGCCCGGCCGATACGCGTTTTTCTGCGCATCCTTGAAATAAATGAACCGCAAGAGGGCGGAGCCGGTATCGTCTTCGACCTCAATAAGCAACATGCGTCGTGGCCGAAACACAACGCGGGCCGACACAATACGCACCTGCACCTGGGCAAACTGGCCAGGCACGACCTGCGACAGGCTTACAACATGCGATTCATTTTCATAGCGCAGCGGAAAATGAAGTAAAACATCGACCCATCGATGAAGGCCAAGCTTTTTTAAACTCTCGGGAGGCGATGGTGCAACCGCGGTGGCCATATCACCCTCGCCTCGTTTAGATCAATCGCAAAGGAATCAGGCTAGCCCACCACCATGACAGCCTCAGCCTCAAACATCGCACCCCGAGGCAGACTGGCCACACCAACCGCGGCACGTGCTGGATAAGGCTCCGTGAAGTACTGGGCCATGATCTCGTTGACTTTTGCAAAGTGTGAAAGGTCGGTCAAAAACAGGTTCAGTTTTACAACGTCGGCGAGTGAGCCGCCAGAAGCCTGGGCGACTGCTGCGAGATTTTTGAAAACCTGATGAATCTGCTGGGCAACCCCGTCGGCCGATGCATCACCGACCAATTGCATGGTCTGTGGATCAAGCGGAATCTGGCCCGACAACCAGACGGTGGACCCAACGGCAACCGCCTGTGAGTAGGTTCCAATCGCCTTGGGAGCCTGATCAGTAGAGATAATTTTCTTTGCAATTGCCATTTAAGACCCCATCAGAATAGGACGCACACCGATTAACCATGCATGCCCCTGAAACACGAACCAGACCCAAGCAAGTGCGCCAACCACCACCGTAATCAGGGTCATCAGAAGTTCGCCTTTTGCGCGTACGGCCCCTTCCCTGCGATCACGTTGGCGGGCGGCGCGAAAACTCATGACCGCCCAGATCAGTAATGCCCCGAACAACAACAGATCGGCAACGGTTCCGTTGACCAGCAAATGGGCAAGGGCCCAGATCTTGACCGAGATGACCATGGGATGGCCAAGCCGCGCTTTAATGCCGTTGCGCGGGATGTAGGCTGCAATCAGCAAAATAAACGCTGCCAGCATCACGAGCGAGACCAGATGAGAGAGCCAAAAGGGCGGCGTCCAGATGACGATCGGCGACTGCCGAGCTGCGGCATAACCCATCACCATCAGAACAAAGCCGATGAGCGATACCACCGAGACCAGACCCTTCCAGGGCATGGCGCCCATACGGGCCACCATCTGACCGCGCCAACCATCGGCAAAAATGCGCAACGAGTGCGTAGCAATGAACAACACCAGACCGGCAATCAATAGCGACATACGTAGTTAACCTCCAGAGAGACTGCGTGAATTATCCAACAACCGCCTATGCGGCATTGGGTGAGGCCTTGCGGGGCGCCTCTTCCCAGTATTGACAGGGGGCACCCGTAGCATCTAAGACCGCCACGCATGGAAGTTGTTTCGATTTAACCCCATAGAGCCGACAGCCCTGCGGAAAATCCTTATCCCAAGTGATGTAGAAATGCTTGCATCGCCGGCAGTTCACCGGCTTAAACGGCACTTTCGGTTGAGTGGTCATTCGCTTCGACAGACCACCACGCGGTCCTGCGCAAAGCCATCGATCTGGGCCTCGCTGTAGCCCAACT
>JBDLRC010000182.1:0-4244 GCA_039800265.1 Pseudomonadota bacterium | reverse complement strand
GCCTCGGCGTGCTGGGTGGATCACCCGGCATGGTCGGCGCCGCCATACTCGCTGCGCGGATGGGCCTTTGTGCGGGAGCAGGCCGTGTGTACATGGTTCGGCCCAGCCTGCACGATGGCTTCGTGGTGGATCCCGTCACCCCTGAGGTCATGGTGATGGATCATGCTGCGGCAAAAACACGCCCGATCACGGTGTGGGCGATTGGACCAGGCCTGGGTGTGTCCGACGCTGCCCATCGCTGCGTGGCCGAAGCACTCAATGAGGCACGCCCTTTGGTCGCCGATGCCGACGCATTGAATCTCATGGCCGAGGACCCAGCCCTTGGCCGACTCTGCAGCCGTCGCAAAGCACCGACCGTGCTTACACCGCATCCAGGGGAGGCCGCACGGCTTCTTGAGATCACCACAGCTGATATTCAGGCTGCCCGTCAGGCCCATGCCATCAGCATCGCTCGCAAATTCAATGCAATCGTGGTGCTCAAAGGCCATCACTCGGTGATTGCCACCCCCGATGGCGACTGCACGATCAACGCAACCGGAAATGCAGCACTCGCCACGGGTGGTACGGGCGATGTGCTGACTGGACTGATGGGTGGGTTGATTGCACAACACATGGATCCCCATCGTGCGGCGCTTCTGGCCGCACAACTTCATGGCAAAGCGGCAGAAACACTGACCACGAACATCGGGGGCATGATTGGAATCAGTGCAAGCGAACTGATTCCGGTGATTCGGCAGCATCTCAACGCGCTCTCGGCATAAGCCGGGTGGTCATGCGCGGCGCGCTGCGCATGCACATTGCCCGTGTTCGGCCGACAGCGTTAGCGGGCCTGCGCATCGAGATAAGCACGAATGCGCGCCTTCAGACCTGGGGCAGCCACCGAACGCACAAGATCCGCAAGATCGTTATCGGCCGAGCCCGCCAGCGTGGCGTTGACCAAGGCCGTACGCGCCGAATGATCAAGAACCCGGGCCCGCTGCGCCAAACGCGTGCACACATCGGGCCAGGCCTCTAAGGAGGCCAACTCGGTCACAAATCCCATCGCATGGGCCTGCGTAGCATCGAAAGTCTCGCTGGATTCAAGAATTCGATACGCCGTGTGATCGCCCACAATGCGCGCAAATCGGCGCGTGCCCAGCACCACACCGAACTGAAGCCCGGGCATTCGAAACCGGGCGTCAACCGATGCAATCCTGTGGCGGCATGCGCCGAAAAGATCCACGCCTGCGCCAAAGTTTTGTCCGTGGGCAAAGCCCACCGTGACCGCCGAGGCCGACTGGAGCCGCTGGAACAGCATCTCTAAGCGCACGAAGCGAAGCACGAGATCGGCATCGGTCATCTGATCAAGGCCAGAAAAATCAAAGCCAGCGCTAAAGTTCGGGCCGCTGCCCTCAAGCACGATCACCGACACGCGATCGGCCTCAGCCTCGGCAACACCAAGTATCAACGCCTCGACAAGATCGTCGGACAATGCATTGCGTTTTTCTGGACGGTTCAATCGAAAACGTCGTATACCTGACGAGGGCTCATCGACTGCCAACCACGGACATGCCATCTTCATTCTGTTTCCCTTAACGAAGTATTTGCGTACGCAAGCCAGATTCGTGACAATAGCCTGGGCAGTGTAGCGTTGCCGCGATCGTCTGGCATCGGCGCATTTCCCGCCCCACAAGCTCTATGCACCCCACCATGAACACCACAGCATCTTGTCCCAAACTAGAGCACTTTATTCAGCGCTTAAACGGCTTACTGGAACAGCAGCTGCCCGAGCCCCAACTTCTGCCTAACGTACGCGATCTGATGGCCGAACTGGTAGCGCAGGACAACTGGCTCGACCCTTCCTTCGCCGTGCCTCATCCGCAGTATTACCAGCAGTACCTGCTTCATGCCGACCCCAACGACCGCTTCTCGGTGGTGAGTTTTGTTTGGGGTCCCGGGCAGTCGACACCGATCCACGACCATACCGTCTGGGGCGTGATCGGCATGCTGCGCGGTGCCGAAGACTGCCAATCGTATGCACTCGACACCCATGGCAGACCCCAGCCGGTAGGCCCAGCAGAGCGCCTCACCCCGGGACAAACCGCCTGTGTTTCCCCCACGATTGGCGACATTCATCAGGTCATGAACGCCCATGCTGATCAGGTCTCGATCAGCATTCATGTCTATGGAGCGAACATTGGAAAGACCCATCGGCATGTATTTACGCCGGCAGGTGAAGTGAAGTCGTTTGTATCGGGCTACGCGAACGCGAGGTAATCCATCGCGTTTCAATCTGCCTGCCGAGTCACCCCGGCAGGCAGCACCTAGAAAAACAACGGCGGCTAGACCAGACCCAGTTTTTGGGCCATGCCAATCCGCTGCAACTTGCCGGTGGCACCCTTCGGGATTTCAGCAAGGATCACAATCTTGCGCGGTACTTTAAAGTCCGCCAGCTTGGTCGCGGCAAATGCACGGATCTCCTGGTCTGTTGCCGTCATGCCCTCACGCAAGACAACGGCTGCACCGACCTCTTCGCCCAGCTTTTCATGGGGCACAGCAAATGTAACCACCTGCATGACAGCAGGATGATCCATCAAGACCTCGTCGACCTCTACCGGTGAAATCTTCTCGCCCCCTCGGTTGATGATTTCCTTCAGGCGCCCGGTCAGCGTCACATAGCCGTCTTTGTCCATCACGCCCTGATCGCCTGTGCGAAACCAGCCCTTAGTAAAGGCATCGGCATTGGCCTTGGGATTGTTTTCGTAACCTTTGGTCACGTTATCGCCACGGATCACAATCTCACCAATGTCACCGGGTTTAAGCAGATTGCCCTTGTCGTCCATGATGGCCACCTCGGGGCCGGCGGCTATGCCGACCGCACCCGGCTTACGGGCCTTGGGCGGAAGCGGGTTGCTGCACATCTGATGCGAGGCTTCGGTCATGCCGTAGGCCTCGATCATCGGCGCCTTAAACACCTCCTCGATTTCACGAATCACCTGCGTGGGCAGGGATGACGACGAGGAGCGAATAAAACGCAGCGGATATTTCTCAATGGTGGCCTTGTTCTGTGCCGCACGGGACAAGATCGCCTGATGCATCGTGGGCACCGCGGTGTACCAGTTGGGCTTGCACTCTTCCATCCAGCCGAAAAACTTCAGGGCATTAAATCCGGGCGAACAGAAGAGATAACCGCCACACGACAATGGCGCCAGCGTACCGGCGATCAATCCATGAATGTGGAAAAGCGGCATGATATTCAGGCCGCGATCTTTGGGCGTGAACGCCAGTGTCTCGGCAATGTTGCCTGCGGATACAGCGACATTACGATGCGACAACGGCACGATCTTGGGGCGCGACGTCGTGCCCGACGTGTGCAGAATCAAGGCGACGTCATCGGGCTGGGCCCAGCCCCCTTGCGACAGAGCAAGGGTTTTGGTACCTCGGCGCTCCAGTGTGAAGCTGCCGGCACCCTTAGAGGGCGTAGGCACCAAATCGATAATCATGATGCCGAGTTTCTCGGCCACACCGATGGCCGGCGTGTCGCTGCCCTTTTCGACCACCAATGCTTTGGCATTCAGATCGGACAGATAAAACTCAAACTCGTCTGCCCGGTAGGCGGGGTTCAGCGGCGCCGATGTGGTCCCACAGGCCACGGCCAGAAATGAGGCGGCCATCTCGGGGCCGTTTTTCAGCACGATGGCCACGCGATCATTGCGCCCAATGCCGTAACCATTCAGCTTTTTGACCGTATAGATGATCAGCTTTCGTAGATCGCCGTAGTTCAGATCGGGCGTGTCGGGCGCACCAAACACCGGTGCCCGGTCATCACCTGCCGAGAGCAGCTCAACAAGAGAGGAACAGCGTTTCATTTTTATTTTCCTTAGGTTGAATTCAATGCGAAATCTTTAACTTGCCTTTTTCATCGGCAAGGGTCTTGGCCAACAGACTCACCAAGGCATAGACGGCCTGAATGTGCGGCGTGGGCACGCCCGCAATACAGCCCATCTCAATGATCGACCCCACCAACGCTGCAATCTCGGGCGCACGCCCCATCTCCACGTCTTGCAGCATGCTGGTCTTGTGCTTGCCTACCGCCTCGGCACCCGCAATTCGTTTTTCAAGCGACACCCGAAATGCAATGCCCAATGCCTCGCCCACCTGCTGGGCCTCGGTCATCATCTTTGCCGCGAGATCACGGGTCATCGGGAACTGACAGATGTCGACCAGAGTGGCATGCGTGAGGGCACTGATCGGATTAAAACTCA
>JBDLRC010000181.1:0-8586 GCA_039800265.1 Pseudomonadota bacterium | reverse complement strand
TCATGTTGCGTTTCGTGGCGATGTCCATCAGAAAATTTTCTACACGCTTGATGCCCTTGGGTTGTTGGAAAAACTTACGCCCAAAGTCTTTGAAGAAATTCATCAGCGCGGCAATTCAATGAGCATGCTGATGGAGATTTCGGAGTGGGCTAAAAAACAGGGCATCGATGTTGCGAAGTTTGAATCCACTTGGAATTCCTTCGGTGTTCAGACGCAGCAAAAGCGGGCCAATGCATTGACTGCAGCGTACAAGATTGAAGGGGTGCCTACGTTTGGCATCAATGGCCGTTACCTTACCTCGCCGGCCATGGTCGGCGGCAGTCATGCCCGTGCCCTCCAGGTGGTGGACCACTTGATTGCCCTCGAGCGCAAGGCTAAGCGGCGTTAATTCGCCGCAGTTGGCGCATTTATTTTTTTGCCGCCGCGGCGTTGAGCACTGCCTGGTAGGCCGTGTCACGGTCTACCCCGAGGCGTTTGACCAGGCACTTTGCTGCATTGGCTGCCGACATCTCCCCGGCCAGGGTCTGTGCCCAGGCCGTCAACTCCTCGTCGTTGTGGTTTGATGTTTTGGCCTCTCCTAAGTCAAACACCCAGACCAGTTCGCCTTTGGCCGCCCCTGGATCACGCGCTTGAATGTCGGCAATTCTGCTGATCACGGTTTGAATCGATCCACGGATCAGTGTCTCGTGTTGTTTGGTCAGTTCGCGGGCATACAACATCGGGGTGTCCGCCCCCAAGATCTCAGCGCAATCGTGCAGTGACGTATCGGCGCGGTGCGGCGCTTCAAACATCACCGCCACCCCCGCGTGCCGCGCAATCTCTTGTAGCCATTCACGGCGCGCACCTGATTTGGTGGGGGCAAACCCCCAAAAACACAGGGGCCAGCGGGCAAACCCGCTGACGCTTACTGCGCACGTCACCGCGCTCGGGCCGGGCAGCGGAACAATAGGAAGCTGCGCACCCCAGACAGCACCTACGGTTAAAAATCCAGGGTCGCTGATGGCCGGCGTGCCTGCATCAGAGACCAGCACCACAGATTCGCCGTCTGCGATGGCAGCCACGACCTCATCGCGCACCGTACGTTCATTGTGGTCGTGCAGGGCAAGCACGCTCTGTTTTTTGCGTGAAATTCCAAGCGCGTTGAGCAGGGCCTGGGTCCGTCGTGTGTCCTCTGCATAGATACGGTCGCAGTGGGTGAGCGCCTGCCGCACCCGCTCGGAGATATCGGCCAGGTGGCCGATGGGCGTGGCAGCTACATACAATCCGGCCGGAAATGAGTGCGGGTCCATCGTCGAATTCTCCCTTAAAAGCCCTGCCATGGGCACAGCAGCAGGGCAGGGCTGCCGAGCTGGCGGCCTTGCGGTATTTGCAGTCTCAGGGCTTTGAGGTCGTGGACCGTAACGCACGCTTTCGAGTCGGAGAACTCGATTTGGTGATGCGGGAGCGGACGATACTGGTCTTTGTCGAGGTTCGGTCCCGACGGCCCTCCCGTTTCGGCTCTGCTGTACAGACCATTGATATTCACAAACAGCGACGTGTGGTGCGTGCGGCCCAGTGTTGGCTGAGCCGTCATCAAAGCGTCACATACTCGTGCATTCGTTTTGATGTCGTGGCCCTGGATGGTGGGGAACTGCAATGGATCCCGGCTGCTTTTCAGGCCGATGGGGTTTTATAATCAGAGCCTTCTTATAGAGGACAGGTATGCGAAACATTCTCTCGGTTCTAACCTTGTCTGCAGTGTGTGCAAGCACCGTGTCGTTGTCCGGCTGCTTTCCTGTGGTGGCCACCGGCATGGTAGGGGGGTGCGCTGTCGATTGCCGATCGTCGCACCACAGGCGCCCAGACCGATGATCAGGCCATTGAGCTCAAGGCCTTTAATCGTTTTCGCGAACGGTTTAAATCTGAGCAGGTTTCGCTGAGCGTGACCAGCTACAACCGCGTTGTTTTGCTGACCGGCTTTGTTCCGAATGAAGCCACGAAAGCCGAGGCGGCACGGCTGGTGAGCCAGATTGAAAACGTGCGCTCGGTGATCAATGAGGTCGCACTCGGCCTTCCCCCGTCGGTACGCAGTTATGGGGCGGACACGGTTTTGACCACTCGAGTGAAGGCTGCCCTGATCGAGGCCAAGGACCTTCAGGCCAATGTGATCAAAGTGTTTACCGAGTCCAGCACGGTGTACCTCATGGGGCTGGTGACCGAGCGCGAGGCCAATCGTGCTGCGGATATCGCCGCACGTATTTCGGGCGTTCGGCGTGTGGTGCGCGCTTTTGAGACGATTACCGAGGCTGAGTTGAAGCGTATTCAGACCCAGTCGTCGGGCGCCTCGCCAGCACCGGGCGCTGCTCCTGCGGCCAATGTCGCGCCACCCACTCCTGGAACCACGGTCACCCCGACCAATGATGTTGGGCCTTCGGTTACACCGATCCGATAAGTCGCCGGGCCGTTAATCCAACGGCCGGCATTCAAAACCTGCAGCAACGACGCGATCGCAGATCAGGGCCCGGCTTGTGAGCCGGTCCTGCTCGCTTGCGGTGTCCGACCAGGTCACCACGGCCTTGCGTTCGTGCCGGTCTACGCGCACCGCGTTGACATGGGCGATGCCTTCAATGCATCGGGTGACCGACTTTTCACATCCGCCGCAGGTCATGCCGTCGATCTCAAATATGTTGGATGCCATGCAATCTTCTTTCACTCGGGTGGTTAAGGTGTTGGAGACCAGCGCAATAGGCGTGCCGCATTGATCATGACAAGCGAGGAGCTGATGGCCATGGCCGCGCCAGCAATCGTTGGCGAGAGCTTGCCAAATGCGGCCAGCGGAATGGCAAGTGTATTAAACGCAAACGCGAAGAATAGATTTTCTTTAACTCGCCGCATTACCTGCCGTGCGAGTATCAGGCTTTGGGCCACGCCTAGGAGTGGTGATGCATTTGCGATGGTGACGTCTGCAGTTTCCAGGGTCAGGCCGGCGCCCGATGCCATGGCTATTCCCAGATGGGCATGGGCCATGGCAGAGGCGTCATTGATACCGTCGCCCACCATGGCTGCATAGCGCCGTTGGAGCGCAAAACGCTCGAGATGCTCGGCTTTTTTTTCGGGCGTTTGTTGGGCCTGAACATGCGCGATGCCTAACGCCTGGGCGATGCGTTGGGCAGCGGGTCCGCGGTCGCCGGTCAGCATCTCCACGCTGATCCCATGCTTTGTCAGCAGTCGGATCGCATCGTGTGCATCGGGCCGAGGCATGTCCACTACCCAGATGCGGCCTGCCCATATGCCGTCATGCTCGACATCGATCGCACTCGCATCGGTGTGCTGTGATGCCAGCTCAGCCGGCGCACCGCTGATCCATCCGGGCTGGCCAACGCGAACGTGCAGAGCTGCGGAACGCCCGGCGATGATGCACTCTGCGCCTGTGGAAGGTCTCGGCCAGCGGCATAGGACAATAGCGCTCCCGCCAAGGGGTGCTCTACTCCGCGTTCAGCGGCTGTTGCGCACGCTAACCATTCCGGCCAGGCGGATGCTGCAGTGGTGGCAACGACCACGGGGCGGCCTGACGATAAGGTCCCTGTTTTATCAAACACCACATGGCGGACTTCAGCTGCCCGTTGCAAGGCGTTCGCACTGCCAAACAGCCATCCATGTTGTGCGGCCCGGGCAAGGCCCGCTGCCACGGCAGCAGGCGTGGCGAGCCCCAGTGCACAAGGGCATGCAATCACCAACACGGCTACGGCATGCGAGAGTGCTTGGCCCATATCCCGTGTCCATGCCGTGACAGTTACTAACGTAAGGAGTGCGATGATCACGACAGCCGGCACAAACACGGAGGCCACACGGTCTGCTGCTGCAGCAATCGGGGCCCGTGAGCTTAACGCCTTAAGAATTCGATCGCCGATGGTGGCCCGTCGTGTGGCATTCCACGGCACACTGACCCGAACAATCACCTGACCCGTGAGGTTGGTGCAGCCTGCATACACGAGTTCGCCTACGGTTTTGGTCACGGGCTGACTCTCACCGGTGAGACTGCTCTCGTCGACGTCGGTGCTGCCGTGTGTGATCACGCCATCAAGTGCAATGGCCGTGTTGGGCTGGATGCGAATGTCGTCTCCTACCGCGACTTCGTCGGGGGCCGTCCAAACCCATTGGCCATCCGCACGTCGGACTTCAACAGGGTTCTGATCGAGACGCGTCAGCTGCGCAATCGCAGACAGTGCCTGCGCTCGGGCCCGACCCTCCACGGCCCGGCCGAGGGTCAGCATGGCCAGCACCACAACGGACGTCTCGAAGTAGAGGCCCGCGGTCGCAGCGTCATCGGACATGTAACTTGGCAGCAGATCAAACGCCATCGCGCACGACCAGCCATAGGCCGCAAGGGTGCCGATGCTGACCAGCGTCTCCATGCTTGCAGTGCCAGCCTGCGCTGCCCGCCAGGCCTGCCGATAAAACGGCCAGGCCACCAAGGTCTGCATGATCGTTGCCACCGACCACTGGACGGTTACAGGTACAAGGCCGTGATGGCCTGCGAGCATGCCTCCCATCTCTGCGGCCATCACCAACAGGCCGATGATGGCTATCATCAGGCGGAACTGTTGCAGTCGACCGTGGGTCTGAAGCGTTGTGGTTTGAGTGGTGCCGTCTTTCGCGGTGCGCACGGGCCATGCGTCGTAGCCTGCGCGACGAATCGTTGCGATGGCCGTGTCGGTATCCAGACCCGAGATGCGTGCCCGGTGTTCCAGCAGGCTTACTTCAGCATGCACACCCGGAAGTTTGTTCAGTACGTTTTCGATACGGCTCGAGCAGGCTGCACAGGTCATGCCTTCAATGTGAAGGTCAATCGATTTCATGTTCTTATAATGCCATTTATGAATTCCACACCCCAAGCCTCTCGATCATCGAAAAAACCCCTTTTGGCCGTGCTGCTGATTCTGGGGGCGATCGCCCTCGCGGCAGCCTTCGTGCTGCGTGCAACGCCCGCACCTGTTCTCACCGGCCAAACGATTTCAGGCCAAGCAGTGTCGTCAAGCGCGCTGCAGGGCAAGCCTTATCTGGTGAATTTCTGGGCAACGAGCTGCGTCACCTGTGTAAAAGAAATGCCAGACCTTATGGCTGTGCACCAGGAATTTGCGGCCAAGGGTTACACCACCATTGCAGTGGCCATGAGCTATGACCGGCCGGATTACATCGCAACATTTGTCAAAGATCGACAGCTGCCGTTTCTCGTGATCCATGATCAAGACAATGCCTGGGCGAAGGCATACGGCGATGTCTCGGTCACGCCGACGACGTTTTTAGTCGACGCAAAAGGCAATGTGATCAAGCGTTATGTGGGCGAACCGAATTTCTCCGAGCTACGCCGAATCCTTGCCAAGGAGCTGGGCTAGAAAGCAGTCGTGGTAGCAGTGCCGTAAGCGCCGTTTGGCTCAAACGGCGGGGCGGGCAGATTACGCTGGTTGAAAAAAACCGGCCTGGCGGGCCTGTTGATCCGCATGGTACGAAGACCGCACCAGGGCACCGACTGCGGCGTGGGTAAAGCCCATAGCATTGGCCTCACGTTCAAAATGTGCAAATACATCGGGGTGCACATAACGCTTCACTGGCAGGTGGCTGTTCGAGGGCGCTAGGTATTGGCCAATCGTGAGCATGTCAATGTCGTGGGCCCGCATGTCGCGCATGACCTCTACGATCTCTTCATCGGTTTCGCCGAGGCCCACCATCAGCCCGCTTTTGGTCGGAACACCTGGCACCTCAGCCTTGAATTGTTTGAGCAGCGTGAGTGAGTGCTGGTAATCGGATCCGGGGCGGGCTTCTCGGTAGAGTCGTGGCACGGTCTCCAGATTGTGATTCATCACGTCGGGAGGGGCGGCTTTCAGAATGTTCAGCGCCCGGTCCAGCCGCCCACGAAAGTCGGGCACCAAGACTTCGATTTGGGTCTGCGGTGAGAGCTCTCGCACCCTGCGAATGCAGTCGACAAAATGCTGGGCTCCACCGTCGCGCAGATCGTCTCGATCTACACTGGTGATCACCACATAACGAAGCTTAAGCGCAGCAATTGTCTTGGCGAGATTCTCGGGCTCTTGGGGATCAAGCGGATCGGGCCGTCCGTGGCCGACATCGCAAAACGGACAGCGACGTGTGCATTTATCGCCCATGATCATGAAGGTGGCTGTGCCCTTGCCGAAGCACTCGCCGATATTGGGGCAGGAGGCCTCTTCGCAGACGGTGTGGAGCCGGTGTTCACGAAGAATCTGTTTGATCTCAATAAACCGCGAAGATGCTGCCGCTGCTTTGACACGAATCCATTCGGGCTTGGGCAGAGGATCGCTGGCCACCACCTTGATGGGAATGCGCGATGTCTTTTCGGCACCCTTTTGTTTTTTAAGCGGATCGTATGCGGTCATGGTGTTCGGTGCAGGTGGTGCTCGATCGAATCGCAGAGCTGGTCTGCGACATCATTCCAATCAACGTTGATGCCCATTGTAGCCATGTCGACCGTGCGTAACCCAGGATAGCCGCAGGGATTGATGCGTTCAAATGGAGCCAGGTCCATGTGATTGTTGAGCGCTACCCCATGGTAGGTGCTGCCTTTGGCGACTTTCAGACCGATAGCCCCGATTTTCGCAAGCTGGTTGCCGTCACGCGCTTGCGGGTCGGGAACATAGACACCCGGGGCGTCGGGCTTGCGTGCTGCGTTGGGAATTCCAAAGTGTTTCAAGGTATCGATCATGGCCTGTTCAAGTCGACAGACCGTGTCTTTGACATAGAGTCCAAGGCGTCGAAGGTCGATGAGTGTGTAGACCACCACCTGGCCTGGCCCGTGATAGGTGACTTGCCCACCGCGCTCGGTTGTGACCACCGGGATTGACCCGGCATCCAGAATGTGGGCGGGGTTTCCAGCCTGCCCGAGCGTGAATACGGGCGGATGCTCGACCTGCCAGAGCTCATCAGGGGTGTTTGCATCACGCGTTTCGGTGAAACGGCGCATAGCGTCGAGGGTGCGTGCCACATCGGCGTTGCGCAGCACGATGCGTTTCATGATCAGAGCACGACTTTGACCATGGGGTGCCCGGTCAAGGCCCGATAGATGGTATCGAGCTGCTCGCGCGATTGCGCGTTAACCGTCACCGTGAGGCCCAGATAGTTGCCTTGCCGGCTAGGACGCATTTCGATCGACGATGGATCAAAGTCGGGGTCATGGTCCCGGATCACTTGTGCAATGGTTTCTGCAAATCCCTCGACACGCGCCCCCATGACTTTGATCGGGAACGCGCAGGGAAATTGGAGCAGGTCAGGCTGCACGGGTGGCGGCAATCGCCTCGTCGTAGGCCTGGCGAATTTTTTTGTAAAGCGGCCCGGGCTTGCCCTCGTGCGATGCGTGCCCCACCGGACGCTGGTCCATGCGCACAATCGGCAGCACCTCTTTGGTGGCTGAGGTCATGAGCAGCTCGTCGGCGGTGCTGACTTCTGCCTGACGAATGCGACGAATCTGAATCGGGATATGCAGTTTCTCGGCGACCTCTTCCATGAGCCCATACCGAACGCCCTCGAGCACGAGATGATTTTTTAGCGGTGCACACAACACCCCATCTTTGATCATCCAGATATTGCAGGCTGCACCCTCGGTGAGAAAGCCATCGCGAAACATCACGGCCTCGGTGGCGCCACGGTCTGCTGCCGCCTGCCGTGCTAATACGTTGCCCAGCAGCGCAATGGATTTAATGTCGCAATGCAGCCAGCGTTCATCAGGCAGTGAAATGACATCGACCCCTTCGTCACGCAGTTTCTGGCTGGGCGGAACAAAGGGCGTCGACATTGCAAACACGGTTGGTGTGACCTCTGGCGAAGGAAACCCATGGTCTCGCTTGGCCACACCGCGCGTGATCTGAACATACACAAATTGATCATCGCCTTGGTTACGGGCGATGGCTTCATGAAACAGTCGGCTCCAGCCTTCGTGATTCATGGGATTGGTGATGCGAATGGCGGCCAGGCTACGCTCGAGGCGACGCAGATGTGACTCGAGGCGAAAGGGCTTTCCACCGTAGGCGGGCACCACTTCGTAGATGCCATCACCAAAGACGAATCCGCGGTCCAACACGGAGACTTTGGCCTCGAGAAGGGGCAGCCATTGCCCGTTAAGGTAGACCGTCGGATTGCCCT
The DNA here is from genome assembly GCA_039800265.1 of Pseudomonadota bacterium. Classification (GTDB taxonomy): domain Bacteria; phylum Pseudomonadota; class Gammaproteobacteria; order Burkholderiales; family Burkholderiaceae_A; genus Lacustribacter. The sequence continues at coordinate 435 of JBDLRC010000181.1, read as the reverse complement.
GAACACCTTGAATCATGATGAAAGATCGTTTCTGAACGAGATTAAAAAAGTAAACCGTTATTGTCTCAGATCGCTTTCCACCACAGCCGCAGCGTGTCGATGGCTCGGCCCAGTAGGCCCGCTGATTTCACGGACTCGGCAGATGCCACGGGCACCTGGTGGATTTCAGTCTGGCCTAACCAAATGCGCAGACGGCCTACAGGTTGCCCCATGCTTACCGGAGCCAGCAGTGCATTGGGCCGCTCCAGCTGGGTTCGTATGCCATCGGCCTTGCCGCGCGGGATGGCCACGAGCACATCCTTTGGAAAATGCAGCCGTGCGTGCCCGGCCACACCCTTAAACACCGGGACCACCTCGCTCGCCTCGTCCGCCCTAAACAGGCGCACGATGTCGAATTGTTGAAATCCGAAGTTCACAAGCTTTAGACCCTCTTGC
>JBDLRC010000180.1:0-2879 GCA_039800265.1 Pseudomonadota bacterium | reverse complement strand
GCCATCTCACTGTGCGATAAATCAGAACGCAATCTTTTGCGCGATATTGAGCGCCTGACCCACACCGCACTCGAGCCCGCCAAAGAGCTTCCTGAACATGCTGGTCGTACCGGCCGCTTTACCCTTATTGCACTTCCGGCAGATTACGTTCGACCGGAGGAAAAACGGGGCCGCAGCCATCCGCGGCCGCATGGCCACAGCGGGCGTAAACCGCCGTTTCGCGGAAAGTCGCAGGGGCCGAAAGCCTCCGGAGGCGCTAAGCCGTCGGGGCCATCCGCAGGTGCACGGGATCGCAACGGCGGTGGCAAGCGGCAACCAGGCCGCAGCCCACGGCCCGCTGGCCGGGCTTCCTAAATCGAATAAATCGATTATTTAAATTTAAATAATCTGTTAGACCGATTGCATGGGGCGGGCCACACTTGCGTCGTGGCCCGTCAAAGGGCTCGTTATCGACCCGGACGTCCGGGTCCAAAGGAGAACCCCATGTTATTGCTCATTCGACAAAACCGACTTGTGATCCAGAAGACCGCCTCGTATTACGTGGTCCACATTCTGGTCGCCGCGCTTGTGGCCTATGCGGTGACGGGAAACGCGTGGGCAGCCGTGACGCTGAGTCTCTTAGAGCCCACCGTTCAGGCCGTAGTGTTCTTTGTGCATGAAAAAGTGTGGCAGCGACGGGCCCAAGCCCAGACCGCGCCTTCCGACCCATGCATGGGCTGCGGCGCAGCGTAGCCGACACCGACCTTAAGACACGACATGGAAGCCAACGAAACCCCGGGAATTCAGGTCGGCAAACCATAGCGGGCGTGTGGCGGAAGCGGTGAGATTCGAACTCACGGAGGACTTGCGCCCTCGCCGGTTTTCAAGACCGGTGCATTCAACCGCTCTGCCACGCTTCCAACGGCCCTGATTTTATCAGGGTATTGCCGGGGCCCCTGCTGTCGCGCAGTCCGCTTAAAAGTTGTTATCGTCTGCCCTCGTTTGGACACAGAGCACGGCATGAGCGGACCACGTTTCGGATTAAAAAAAGGCCTCGTCAATTACGGAGACACCGAGTTCTCCCTTTTTCTTCGGCGCGCATTCATCAAAGGCGCGGGCTTTACCGACGAGGCCCTTGACCGTCCTATCATCGGCATCGCAAATACCGGCAGCGGATTTAACCCATGCCATGGAAATGCACCCCAACTGATCGAGGCCGCAAAGCGCGGCATTCTGCTGGCCGGGGGCCTGCCGGTGGAATTTCCAACCATCTCACTGCACGAGAGTTTCGCCCAGCCCACCAGCATGTTTCTGCGCAATCTCATGGCAATGGAAACCGAAGAGATGATTCGCGCGCAGCCGATGGACGCCGTGATTCTGATCGGCGGCTGTGACAAGACGATACCGGCACAACTCATGGCGGCTGCATCGGCCAATGTGCCTGCCATCGCACTGATCACAGGCTCAATGCTTACCGGCTCGCATCGAGGCACACGGGTCGGCGCATGCACCGATTGCCGTCGTTACTGGGGGCAGTTTCGCGCCGAGGAAATTGATCAAGCCGACATCGATGCAGTCAACGATCAGCTGGTGGCAAGCGTCGGCACATGCTCGGTCATGGGGACCGCAAGCACGATGGCCTGCGTCACCGAGGCACTGGGGATGTGCGTCTCCGGCGGCGCGTCACCCCCCGCCGTGACCGCGGATCGCATGCGTATCGCCGAACTCACAGGCAGCACGGCCGTTGCGATGGTCGCCAGCGCCATGACACCTAACAAACTACTCACACCGAAAGCATTTGAGAACGCCCTACGGGTGTTACTCGCCATCGGAGGCTCAACGAACGGGCTTGTCCACCTTGCTGCCATCGCCGGCCGCTGTGGCATTCGAATTGATCTCCAGCGCTTGAATCGCTTCGCCCAAGAGACGCCCGTACTGGTCAATCTGAAGCCCTCGGGATCCCACTACATGGAGGATTTTCACAACGCCGGCGGCATGCACGCATTGCTGCGTGAACTCCGGCCGCTCCTGCACCTGGATACGCTAACGGTGTCGGGCCTTACGCTCGGCGAGCAGATGGATGCTGCACCGGCCTCCTTCGCACAGTCCGTGATTCGTCCGCGCACAGACCCGATCTACGCAGAGGGAGGGCTGGCCGCACTCTTTGGCAACCTCGCACCGCAAGGCGCCATCATCAAGCAGTCAGCGGCCGATCCAACGCTCATGGAACACGAGGGCCGCGCAGTTGCATTTGAAAGCCTCGAGGACATGGCGCAGCGCATCGACCGTGATGACCTTGATGTGCAACCCAACGATATTTTGGTGCTCAAAAACATTGGCCCCAAAGGAGCTCCCGGTATGCCCGAGGCCGGCTACATCCCGATTCCCAAAAAGCTTGCACGGCAAGGCGTGAAGGACATGGTTCGCATCTCGGACGGCCGAATGAGCGGCACGGCAGCCGGCACGATCGTGCTGCACGTCACGCCCGAATCGGCGGTAGGCGGCCCCCTCGGCCTGGTTCGCACCGGCGACCGAATTCGGCTCTCGGTGCGCGCTCGCGCGCTGGAGCTGCTCGTCGCAGAAAGCGAGATGCAGGCACGACGGAACGCGAAGCCCGCCACCCCACCCACGGCGTCGCGCGGATATCGAAAACTTTTTCTCGATTCAGTACTTCAGGCCGATGCCGGCGCCGATTTTTCGTTTCTGCAAGCTGAGACGCTGCCCCACACCCTTCCGCTATCCCGTGACGCATAACGACACGACGCCATGACCCAAGGCATCCCCCCTATCGTTCAGGTGGGCCAGTTCCCCGCCGCCATGCAGGCGGAAATTGATGCCCGGCTCTCCACACTACGGGCCCCGGACTCCTCGGCCATTGCAATGATCACCCGAAGCAATAC
>JBDLRC010000179.1:0-4470 GCA_039800265.1 Pseudomonadota bacterium | reverse complement strand
GCATCCAGTAGTCGGATGGTCAAGGGTGCGCGAGCTGTCAATCCAGAAAGTATCTCTTCCGATCGCTCACCGTATTGCAGCTGAATTTTTTCAATCCACCATGGTGGGGCATTCCACCGGGCTACAGGATGGGTCCAGTCGGCCTGGCTTGATCGCACATCGGCCAGGGTTTTTCGAAGCAACGCATTCACAAAGCCCGAGATTTTTTTAGCCGACGATGGCACAAGTGCCTTTGCAGCCGCCACGGCCTCATCGACCACAGTGTGGGCGGGCCGACGTTGTTCCTCGAGGGCTGCCCAGGCGACGGATAAAAGGGCCAACACCAGTGGCGCCGGCGGCGATGGTGCTAACCGGGCAATGCGGACTTGGGTAAGCCCCCAGTGTTTAAGGCCCCGATAAACAAGGTCCATCACCGCCGGGTGTGGTGACGTCGTAGGGGCCTTCCCCGGTGGAGCAAAAAGAATGCGATAAATTCGCTGCGCCGCCTGCACAAACTCTTGGGCAAGCGGCGGCGCAAAATCCGCAGGATCAGGCACCCATGGCTTTCATCTCGCGCGCCAGTTCACGTAGCCGTGCCACGCGATCTTCGGTGGCCGGATGGGTAGAAAACAAGCCTGCGACACCCCTGGCCGACAGGGGATTCATGATCATCATCTGTGCCGTTTCCGGATGACGCTCAGCCGCCTCGAAGGGAATGCCACGCGCATAGTGATCGATTTTTTCCAAGGCGCTGGCCAAGGCAAGCGGATCTCCCGACATTTCGGCGCCACCCCGATCGGCCTCGAACTCACGTGCACGGGAGATCGCCATCTGGATCAGACTGGCAGCCAATGGAGCAAGGATCATGACCAGAATACTCACCACAGGATTGGATGGACGGCCCTCGGAGTCCCGGCCCCCAAAAAACATCGCAAAGTTCGCCAAGGCTGAAATAGCGCCCGCCATGGTGGCTGAAATGGTCGAAATCAAAATATCACGATGGGCCACATGCGCAAGCTCGTGAGCCATAACGCCTCGCATCTCCCGGGCCGTCAACAGCCGCAAAATACCCGTGGTCGCTGCGACGGCCGCATGCTCGGGATTGCGGCCCGTGGCAAACGCGTTCGGTGCCGGGTCATCGATGATGTAAACGCGAGGCATCGGCATCTCGGCTTTGCGGGCCAGTTCTTCGACCATGGTGTAAAGCTCGGGAGCCGATGAGGCATCAATCTCCTGGGCGTTGTACATGCGCAGCACCATCTTGTCGGAAAACCAATAGGCGCCAACGTTCATGACCAGAGCAAAGCCCAAGGCAAGCAGCATGCCGCTCTGGCCACCCAGAGCTGCGCCGATCACCCCAAACAGGGCGACAATGGCTGCCATCAATACGCCGGTTTTTAACCAATTGAACATTGCGTTCACTCCTTCAGAGATTCAAAAAACTGGCCTGCTGTGACCGCCCGGCCATTTAAAAATTCCCTAAATCCTAGCCGCTTGCCATTGGGCCGTTGAAGGGCACCCAGCGCGACCGCCCCCTCTCCACAGGCGACCCAGAGGCCCTCTCGATCCGCTCGAACAATCTGTCCTGGCAATGCGTTTTTCAAGAGTGCGTCGAGATTGGCAAAGTCCACGGCCCGCGCATCGAAGATCTTTATCATCTCTCCCTGCAAACCTGAAACTGCACCGGGTGCCGGATCAAATGCACGAATCTGACACGACACGTGTCTCGCTGGGCAAGACCAGTCGATTGGAAGGTCTTGCCGGGTGATTTTATGGGCATATTCAATCCCTTCTTCCGGCTGAGGGCGTGGCTCAACACCCGGCGGAGGAAAGTGATCCAAAAGCGCCACAATGCCTTTGGCACCCAATTCAGCAAGACGATCATGCAGGCTGGCGAAGTTGTCGTCCGGCGTGATCGGCGTTGTTAATTCTGACCAGACTGGGCCGGTATCAAGGCCTGCTTCCATCTGCATAAAGTCCACGCCCGTCTGATCATCGCCCGCAGCAATCGCCCTCTGGATAGGGGCTGCGCCCCGCCATCGCGGCAAGAGCGATGCATGAATATTGATGCAACCCCATCGTGGAATCGCCAACACATCCGCAGGAAGGATCAGTCCGTAGGCGGCCACCACCATGACATCGGGTGAAAGTGTTCGAAGCTGTTGTCTGGCCTCTTCCGCATCATGGCCTTGACGCAGCGAGCTTGGCTGCATCACCGGCAGGTCCCGCTCCAATGCCGCCTGTTTCACTGGGCTCTGGACCACAACACGGCCGCGGCCCGCACCACGATCCGGCTGTGTGAAGACAGCGCAAATCTCGTGGCCCGCATCGTGAAGGGCAATAAGACTTATGCGGGCGAACTCGGGGGTTCCCGCAAATACCAGTCGCATTGGAATCGCGCTCTAGATTTTTTCCGCCTGGGCCTGCATGCGGTCGTGCCGACGAACAAACTCGTCGTCCAGTTCGAATGCGCCGCTCTCTTTTGCCTTGATCATTTTGGTTTTGATGCGGCCCTGCTTCAGGCGAGACAAGTAATCGACAAACACTTTACCGTTGAGGTGGTCAATCTCGTGTTGAATGCATACAGACAACAGGCCATCGGCCTCGAACTCGACAACGTCACCGTGTTCGTTCAAGGCGCGGACTCGAATCCAATCTGGCCGCTCGACATCATCGTAGATCCCTGGCACCGACAAGCAGCCCTCTTGAAAAGTTTTCATTTCGGCGCCTGACTGCGTGATCTCCGGATTGATCAGAACCCTTAAATCAGACCGGTCCTCGGAGACATCCACCAAAATCATGCGCTCATGGACATTGACTTGGGTGGCGGCCAACCCAATTCCCTGACAGGCCCGCATGGTCTGCTCCATATCCTTGGCCAGTTGTCGCACGCGGTCATCCACCGCGGCAATGGGCTGGGCGACCGTTCGAAGTCGCTCATCAGGGTAATGAAGAAGTTTAAGTAATGCCATGTTTCGTCCTGCGTGTGGGTAACTACACTCCTGGGTCATCGGCGGAATCGGCCATTTGCACGATATCGGAAACCTGCCACTCTGGGTACCGTCTCGGCATGCGATTCCAACTCAGCGCCTTAGATGCCCATTTTCCCACGGCCCTTCACCACGCCAACCCCCCTGTATTCAGGCTTTTCGGATCAGGCAACTCGGAGCTGGTGGGCGCAGATGAAAACCGCCGTGGGCTTGCCATCGTTGGCAGCCGTCAGGCCACGCCGCAAGGTCTGGCCGACGCCCGTTGGTTTGCCCGGGAAGCCAGCCAGGCAGGGATGACCATCGTGAGCGGCATGGCCCTCGGTATCGATGCCAGCGCCCACCAGGGTGCCCTTGACGCTAAGGGGTCCACGATTGCTGTCTTGGGCCACGGCCTCGATCACGTCTATCCTTCGCAGCATAGCGGCCTGGCCAACACAATTGTGTCCAACGCAGGATGTCTGGTCACCGAATATCCAGACGGCACACCCCCGCGGCCTTTCCACTTCCCTCTTCGTAACAGAATCATTGCCGGACTCTCGCGGGCCGTCGTGGTCATCGAAGCCGCGCCCCAAAGCGGCTCCTTATCCACCGCGCGGCATGCGCTTGATCTGGGTTTAGACGTCTTCGTGATTCCAGGGTCCATCCATCAGACGCAGTGTCAAGGCAGTAACGACCTGATACGACAAGGCGCCCATCTGGTGCAGTCCCCTCAGCAGCTCTTGCAAGACATTGGTGCATTACCGATTCGTCCAAAAAGGGGGGGCATGGTTTCGCAACGCTCGGCAGGTGGGCTGGCGAGCCCAGACGCTCGGCAAGCGGGGCTGGGGTCAGACCTTGACCCGGAGATAACCAAGGTGCTGGGCCATTTAGACTTTCAAGCTGCGGCTGTCAGCGAGCTCGTATCGAGGACCGGGCTGACGCAAGAGCGCTTATACGGCTGTTTACTTATTCTTGAGTTATCCGGTCTTGTAAACCGGACCCAAGATGGACGATGGCTAAAATACAGGCCCCTATAATAAGTGTTTACTTACTTATAAGAGGCTCCGCTCGCTTCATTCCCAAAAAAGATTTGCGCCTAAGCCAAATCTGCACCTATGATCCGCGCCTCTATGGACAAAGCTCTGGTCATTGCCGAGAAGCCCTCGGTCGCGGCGGACATCGCCAAGGCCCTGGGAGGCTTCACAAAAAACGACGACGTTTTCGAACGCGAGGACATGGTCATCGCCTCAGCCGTCGGTCACCTCTTAGAGATCACGGCACCCGAGAAGTACGACGTCAAACGGGGAAAGTGGTCATTTGCCAATCTACCGGTGATCCCGCCCCATTTTGACCTCAACCCGATCGCCAAAAGCGAGTCGAAACTCAAGACTCTTGCCAAGTGGATCAAGAAAAAAGAAGTGACTCGCTTGGTCAATGCCTGCGACGCAGGCCGAGAGGGTGAGCTTATTTTTCGTTACATCGTTCAGCACACTAAGGCCAAACAGGCTATCGAACGGCTTTG
>JBDLRC010000178.1:0-3808 GCA_039800265.1 Pseudomonadota bacterium | reverse complement strand
GAACCACCTCTTTCAGACTATCGAGGGGGTAAATCTGGTGGCCAGAGGGCGACTCATCGACGCGTCCGATCAAAAGATGAAAGCTGTTGGAGCCCAGATCAACAGCAGCAACAAGTTTCATCGGGTTCGACATCGGCATGGCCGTATTGTCGCTCAGAATCCTGGCAGCCCGCGACCCGCAGGCGCCCAGGTGGGGTTCCTCTGGGTGGCGCGACCGTCATGAAACCGTCATAGTCCTAGCCAATACTGCAACGCTCATGACTCCCGCTGCACTTCCTCCCGACCGCATTCTGAACCGAGAACTAAGCCTTCTTGCGTTCAATGAACGGGTCTTGGCCATGTCCGAGGACCCCTCGGTCCCTGCGCTTGAGCGGCTTCGTTATGTCTGCATCGTCTCCAGCAACCTCGACGAGTTATTTGAGATTCGCGTGGCCGGCATCAAAGCCCAACTACGGACCAACCCAGACCAGGTCCACGAAGATGGCTTTTCCGCAGCGAGTACCTACCGGGCGGTGTGCGAGCGGGCCAAGCGTCTTATCGACCGCCAGTACCACATCCTGAATCAACAGATCTTTCCGCTCCTTCGCAAAAGCGGCATCCATTTTCATTTGGCCGCCGACTTGACGGAAGAACAGCGTCACTGGGCCCATCGGTATTTCACCCAAGAAGTGCTGCCGGTGCTCACCCCCATCGGCCTCTCGCCCACACATCCGTTTCCGCGTGTTTTAAACAAGAGCCTTAATTTCATCGTTGAATTGGAGGGCGAAGATTCGTTTGGCCGCGACAGCGGCGTGGCCGTGGTTCAGGCCCCCCGCGCCCTGCCCCGCCTGGTCGCTGTTCCTCAGAAAATCTCGGGCTACGACTACGGTTTCATGATGCTGTCGTCGTTTGTGCAGGCCTTCGTGCACGAGCTCTTCCCTGGCATGACGGCAACCGGTGTTCATCAATTTCGTGTCACGCGCAACAGCGATCTTTACGTCGACGACGAGGAAGTCACCGACCTGCGCGAGGCACTGCAAGGCGAGCTCTCGCAACGTCAATTCGGTGATGCAGTCCGCCTCGAAGTCTCCGAGACCACAACCGAACCCATCGTGAGGCTCTTGACGGACGAATTCGGCCTCAATGACGCCGACTGTTACCGGGTGCACGGGCCTGTCAACATGGTGCGCCTGATGCAGCTGCCGGACCTCGTGGACAAGCCCGAGCTGAAATTTGCGAGCTTTGTTCCTCGCCCGGCGGCCGCATTCGATGGCACAAACATCTTTGACACCATCGCTGCACGCGATGTGCTTGTCCACCACCCGTACGAATCATTCTCTGCCGTCTCGGATTTCATCCGCGCAGCCTCGACAGACCCCAAAGTGGTGGCCATCAAACAAACCATTTACCGCACCGGCCAGACATCGGAACTTATGGAGTCGCTGCTGACCGCTGCCCGTGCAGGCAAAGAGGTCACCGTGGTGGTTGAACTGATGGCCCGCTTTGACGAAGAAACGAATATCAACTGGGCATCCCGGCTTGAAGAGGTAGGAGCCCACGTGGTGTTCGGTGTGGTGGGCAACAAGACCCACGCCAAGATGTGCATGGTGGTGCGACGTGAGGCCAATGGCATGCGACGTTACGTGCACCTCGGCACGGGCAATTACCACCCGCGTACGGCCAAGCTCTACACCGACTTTGGGCTGTTCACCGCCCATCGCGACATCTGCGCCGACGTGCACGAGGTGTTTCAGCAGCTAACCGGTTTGGGCCATGCCAAGCCGCTGAAGGTTCTCTGGCAGTCACCCTTCACCCTCCACGATCGCGTCATTGCAGCCGTAGCACGTGAGGCCGCCCATGCCAAAGCAGGCCGACCGGCGCGAATCATTGCGAAGATGAACTCATTGGTGGAGCGGCAGCTCGTGGATGCACTCTACGCCGCAAGCCGGGCGGGCGTGAAGATTGACTTGATCGTGCGCGGCGTCTGTGTGCTTCGACCGAAAGTGCCCGGCCTGTCAGACAACATCTCCGTGCGTTCGACCATCGGCCGATTTCTTGAGCACAGCCGAATCTTTTATTTCAAAAATAACGGCAGTGATGATGTCTACCTGTCGTCTGCCGACTGGATGGACCGAAACTTTTTCCGCCGCGTAGAACTCGCTTTCCCCGTGCTCGATAAAAAGCTCAAGCAGCGCGTGATTCGCGAGGGGTTGACTGTGCATCTGCGGGATAACGCACTATCGTGGATCATGCGATCCGATGGCACCTACACCATCAAACGTGTCACCGGTGATCGACGTCGCGCATCACAGGAAGTGCTTCTGCACACCTAGTTTGACCTGTCGTGCCGCAGCGTAGGCCCTAAAATAATCATCGGCAGAAGACCCACCAGCGCAATCATGATCGATGGCCACGCCGCAGCCGAGAGCAGTTCGTCGGTGGCCAGATGATGGGCTGCGGTCGCCAGCGTCTCAAGATTAAACGGTCGTAGCACCAGCGTCGCGGGAAGCTCCTTAACCACATCCACGAACACCAAGAGTGCCGCCACGCCCATAGCGCCACGCATCAACGGGAAATGAAGGCGGCTAAAAATAGTCCAGCGCGAACAGCCCAGGCTGCTTGCTGACCATTCAATCGAACGGGTAATACGCGAGAGTCCACTCTCGATGGCACCCAGCCCCACAGCAAAAAAGCGGGTGAGATAAGCACCCAGCAGCAGCACCCCGGTGCCTACCAGCGCCACCCGCCAACCAAACCATTCATCGGCCAATTGTGTAAAGAGTGCAGACCAGGCCAAGAGGCCCACGGCGATGACCAGACCCGGCATGGCATAGCCCGTCGATGCGATACGCACCGACCGAAGTGCCACTGCACCACCACGACGCAAGGCATACCCCCCGACCCATGCCGCCGGCAAAATCACCATCACGGCTGCCAACGCGAGCATCAGAGTATTACGAGCCTGCACCATCAGCACGGACCAATCGGGTGATGCCTGCTCAGCCATTGCTGCATGCAGAAGCAGTGCTACGGGAATCACAAAGCCGATAAGCCCAGGAATCATGCAGTAGATCGTCATACCCCAGGCCTTCATGCCACGCACCGCAATCGGCTGAGCCCGGGTTCCGATGCGCGATGTGCTCCACTGCGCACGGCCGCGCGCACGCGATTCGATCCATAGCAATACGGCGATGGTCAGCATCATGAAAAGCGCGAGCAATGCAGCAGCAGAACGATCACCATAGTTAAACCAGGCCTTGAACAGACCCGTCGAGAGCGTCGGCAACGAAAAAAACGAGACTGTTCCGTAGTCGGCGAAGCACTCCATCACGACCAATGCAAGGCCAGCGATCCAAGCAGGCCGCGCCAGCGGCACCGCCACCCGAAAAAACACCTGGGTGCCCGTAAGGCCCATTGCACGCGCAGCCTCCATGGCCGCACCCTGCCGTTCGTCAAAGGCCGTCTTGGCCAACAACGCCACATAAGGGCTCAACGCAACCCCTAACACCAGGCCTGCACCCCACACCGACCGAATGTCGATGCGCGGCAGCGTGACGCCGATCGCCATCAAGAACGATGCAATGTCGCGGTAGAGCCAGCCCGACGGGTCCAGCGCATCGGTGTAGGCATAGGCCAGCACGTAGGCCGGCATCGCCATGGGAACGACCAACGACCACTGCAGTACGCGGCTGCCCGAAAAGCGATACGCAGAGATAAACCAGGCGCTCGGAAGTCCAAGCACCAATGCCACGAGCGCGGCCAGTAACGACAGGCCGAGCGTGTTGAGCACGTACCCGAGAAGGACCGACTCGGCCAGGCTCATCAGCGT
>JBDLRC010000177.1:0-4973 GCA_039800265.1 Pseudomonadota bacterium | reverse complement strand
TGAATGCCGCCATAGCGGACTTTTAGGGACTTAAGTTCAAGCGCGTTATCCGCCATGGGTGGCTCCGGTTCCAAGGTAGGCCTCGATCACGTTCGGGTCGCGCTGCACGTCAGCAGGAAGTCCCTCTGCGATCACCTTGCCGTAGTCGAGAACGGTCACGCGGTCACATAATCCCATCACCAGTTTGACATCGTGCTCAATAATCAAAATTGTGCGGCCGTCATGGCGGATTTTTTCAAGCGTGGATTTCAGCTGATTTTTCTCGGTTGCATTCATGCCGGCGGCAGGCTCATCCAGTGCCAGCAGCTGTGGCTCGGTGGCCAATGCGCGGGCGATCTCCAGCCGGCGCTGATCCCCGTAGGACAACGTTTTTGCGGTTGCGTCCGCAAAGCGTTCGATGCCCATATACACCAGCAGATCATGGGCATCGTGACGGATCTGTTTTTCGCTGTCGCGAAAACTCCGCGTACGCAACACAGCGCCCACCACACCGCGATGAAATCCATGGGTCCGCACATGACGTCCTACCATCACATTTTCAATGGCGGTCATGTCGGGGAACAGCCGAATATTTTGAAACGTCCGTGCAATGCCAGCCGCCGCCACTGCATGAACCGCAGTGGGCTCGTAGGCCCTGCCATTGAGTTCAAACGTTCCCCCGTTAGGCGCATAAAGGCCGGTAATCACGTTAAAAAAAGTAGTCTTTCCAGCGCCGTTGGGGCCAATGAGCCCGTAGATTTGTCCGTGTTCAATCGTTAGGCTTACACCGTCGAGCGCAACCAGACCTCCAAAGACCTTCCGGGCTGATTCAATCCGCAGCAGTGGCGTGCGTGCGGACGTGACCGCAGCAGAGTCTGACGAGGGGTATGCAGTCTGCGTGTGCGTCATGGGCATCTCACAACTGCCGTTTGGGCGCCATCAATCCTGCTGGCCGATAAAGCATGATGACCACCATGGCCAGGCCGAAGAGCAGCATACGCAGGGCTTCCGGCGCCAACAGCTCGGTGCCAAACAATGTCTCTTGCAGGGGTCTGGCCAGGTACCGCAGTGCCTCGGGGATGGCATACAGCAAGATCGCCCCAAGGATCACACCGGGCACATAGCCCATGCCACCGAGCACCACCATGGCCACAATCACAATGCTCTCCATCAACACAAAGCTTTCGGGTGATACAAATCCTTGGAAGGCTGAAAACATAGCGCCCGACACGCCGCCAAACGATGCGCCCATGGCGAACGCCAACAGTTTGACATTACGGGTATTGATGCCCATGGCCTTGGCAGCGATTTCATCTTCGCGGATGGCGATCCATGCGCGTCCAACGCGGGAGTCTTGCAGCCGCACGGTCACGATGATCACGATCACTGTCAGAATGAGAAACAGGTAGTAGTACAACTGCACCGACGGGATGGTGATCACGCCAAACAGATCCACAGCCCGTGAGAAATTCAATCCGCCGATCGTGATTGGATCGATGTTGGTGAGGCCCTGGGGTCCGTTGGTCAGATTGATCGGTGAGTTCAGGTTGTTCAGAAAAATGCGAATGATTTCGCCGAATCCCAGGGTCACGATGGCCAGATAATCGCCACGCAACTTCAATGTGGGCGCCCCCAGCAGCACACCAAACAGAGCCGCCAGCGCGGCCGACAGTGGAATGACCAGCCAAATGGAGTTATGCAGGCCGTCGGGGAAAGTTTCGCGAATCCAAGCAAATTGTTCAAACAGATGGGGGGACGCGAGCAGGCCATACATGTAGGCCCCCACGGCATAAAACGCGATGTAACCCAGATCAAGCAGTCCGGCGTAGCCCACGACAATATTCAGGCCCAGTGCGAGCATGATGTAGAGCATCGCAAAGGCAAGAATGCGAATCCAGGCGTTCCCGGCCAATCCCGCGACGAAGGGCAGCGCCACGAGCGCCAGGCCGATCACCACCGCGGCCAGGATGGCATTTCGTCGTGTCAGTGGAATGGATACGTTTCCCCAGTGCATAACGGTGTCTCGTGGTGGTCAGGCCCGATCGGCGACCCGCTCCCCCAACAAGCCTGAGGGGCGAAAGATCAGTACAAGAATCAGTACGGCAAAGGCAAAGATGTCTTGATAGTGGCTGCCCAGAAATCCGCCGGTCAAGTCGCCGATGTATCCGGCGCCTAATGCCTCGATGATTCCGAGCAGTAGCCCGCCTGCCACGGCACCGGCAAGGTTTCCGATGCCGCCGAGCACCGCTGCCGTGAAGGCCTTTAATCCCAAAAGAAAACCCATGGTGAAGTGGGCGATGTTGTAGTTCATCGCAACCAACACGCCTGCAATCGCAGCCAGTGCGGCGCCCATCATGAAGGTTGCGGTAATGATGCGGTCTGGATTGACGCCCATGAGCCGGGCGATTTTCGGGTTCTCCGAGACCGCCCGCATGGCGCGGCCTAGACGGGTCTTGTGCACAACCAGCAGCAACGCGGTCATCGCGACTGCCGCAACGACAAGAATCAGAATCTGCTTTGGCGCCAGCAGCGCGCCGCCGATTTCAAACGGTGTCGTCGGCAACAGATCGGGAAACACCCGTGGATTGGGGGACCAGATGATCATGGCCAGGGTCTGCAAAACGATCGAGACCCCAATCGCAGTAATCAGCGGTGCGAGGCGTGGCGAGTTTCGCAAGGGCCGGTAAGCGATGCGTTCAATGCCGGCTGAGATCAGCATGCACACTGGAATCGCGACCAGTACCGCTATCAGCAGCTGCACGACAAGAGGCAGCCCCGGTACCACGGCATTCAGAATCCCTAGTGTGGTCAGGGCCACCATGGCGCCAATCATCAGCACCTCGCCATGGGCGAAGTTGATCAGCTGCAAGATGCCATAGACCATGGTGTAGCCCAAGGCCACCAGTGCATAGACGCTGCCCAGCACCAGGCCGTTGATGAGCTGTTGAATGAGGGTGTCCATGAGCCGAGAGGATAACCGCCAAGCGCGGGTTAGGGTAGAAAAAAAGGGCAGCCCGAAGGCCGCCCTTTGCTCGGCGTGTCCCTGGTTACTGAATAACTTTCAGGGTCTCGCGCTTATCGCCTTTGTAGGTGAACAGCGTGAGCGTACCGCCTTTGATGTCGCCTTTTTCGTCAAACGCGATGGGTCCGGTTACACCCTCGTACTGGATCTTGGCCAGCTCGGGCAGGTACTTCTTGGGATCCGTGGAATTGGCCTTCTTCATGGCCTCGACCATGACCATCACCGCATCGTAGACATACGGTGCGTAGAGTTTGACTTCAGCGCCGGTCTCTTTCTGGAAGCGCTCACGGAACTCGGCCATCTTCTGCTCGAACGGTCCGACAACGCCGCCTGCTTCAGCACAGAATACGCGGTTGTTACCGATCGCTTTGTCGGCGAGTTTCGGCAACTCTGACGTGCAGATGCCGTCGCCACCCATCAGCTTTGCGTTGATCTTCAGCTGATCCATCTGACGCAGCATCGGGCCGGCCACGGCATCCATGCCACCGTAGAAGACGACATCCGGCTTCTTGGCACGAATGGCTGTGAGGATCGACATGAAATCGGTTGCTTTGTCGTTGGTGAACTGGCGATCTACGATCTTTCCGCCGGCTGCTTCAACACCTTTTACGAACTCATCGGCCACACCCTGGCCATAGGCCGTGCGGTCATCAATCACTGCAATGCTTTTGCCTTTGAGCTCAGTGACGGCGTATTTTCCTAGAACGCCGCCTAAGGTGGCATCGTTTGCTACAACGCGGAACGCTGTTTTAAAGCCTTGCTGCGTGTACTTGGGGTTGGTGGCCGACGGGGAAATCTGGGGGATGCCGGCATCGCTGTAAATTTTTGAAGCAGGAATCGTTGTGCCGGAGTTAAGGTGACCGATCACGCCGGCCACTTTGGCATCCACCAGTTTCTGTGCGGCAGCGGTGCCCTGCTTGGGATCTGCGCCATCGTCTTCCGAAATCAGGGTGAAGGTTACGGGCTTGCCATCGATTTTGATGCCGGCCTTGTTCAAATCGGCAATGGCCAGCTTCGCACCGGCCTCATTGTCTTTGCCTAGGTGGGCAATCGAACCGGTCATCGGCGATACGTGGCCAATTTTGACCGACGTGTCTTTCGGGGCACAGCCGGCAACGGCCAATGCCACGGCGGCCAGACCAGCCAAAGCCGCTTTTTTCACAACAGGTGTTGTCACGGGGGTTGCGCTCATGCACATCTCCAGAGGGTGAAGGTGGAAAGGAAAGTAACGTGATGCGTTTAAAAAACAGCCGTTAGTGTACGGATTTCTCACGGTCTCGGCGGGTACCCATCGGAAAACCACCTACACTTCATGGCATGAATGCATCGTCTACCCCTCCCGACCTGCCCGGCACCGGTCCGGGTGCACGCCCCAAATGGGTGCTGATCCGCCAGATTGCGGTGGCCGTGGCCTGGGTCACAGCGGTGTCGGTCCTCGGTCAGCAGCTCACCGATCTGGGCCCGTGGTATCAGGCCCTGAAGCAGCCCGAATGGAAGCCCCCCGACTGGGCCTTCGGCGTGATCTGGTCGTCGATTTTTCTCTTGATTGTCGTTGCTGGGGTTCTGGGCTGGCGACGGGCCACCCATCCTGCCCAGCAGGTCCAGATGCTGGCCCTCTGGGGTATCAACAGTATGCTGCACGTAACGTGGAGCCTTTTGTTTTTTACGCTGAAGCGGCCCGATTGGTCCATGATCGAGCTGCCTTTTTTATGGCTCTCGATCGCGGCCATCATCTGGACGCTGTGGAAGATCTCGCGCGTGGCAGCGTTGCTGCTCGTGCCCTACATCGTCTGGGTCACGATTGCAGGCTTTTTGAACTACGCCAACGTACAGCTCAACGGCCCCTTTTAGTGGGCCTTCGCGATTCCCAGCAGGTGCGCCATGTCCTTTAAGAAAATACGCACGTGCGCCATCGGTTTTTTGCGCACCAATTTCTTATTCATGTAAGCCTCAAACGTAAGCGTCTGCACGT
>JBDLRC010000176.1:0-4743 GCA_039800265.1 Pseudomonadota bacterium | reverse complement strand
TAAATTTCATGATTCGATACGCCTCAGAGTGTGTTCTTACTCTAACCACAGTCGGACACCTTGTCCGATAACTATACAGCTATTGCCTCACATTTTAATTGCTAAGCGCGTAAGCACCTGCTGCCGACCAAACGCAGTTAGACTATCTCCGAAAATCAACAAAAAACCTGCGTAAATTGCGTTCGGCTCAAGCACCTGTCACATCACTAGCGACCTCAATAGCACTCCACGCTACGATTTTTATAGCAATCGTGGCGAGCACGCTGGGTCAAGAGAAAACCGCACACGATCTTATTGATTCGATTCCAATCGTGGTCATGCCGCCACCACCAGAAGAATCGGAGCCGCCTACGGAAGAGCCCGCAACGACTGCACCCCCAGTTCAGCCTGGAATTGTCACTGAGAAAGCACCTGCATCGCTCGATGCCCCACCACCACCGACAGCAGAAGAGTGGGAACTCGCATCAACGTACACACCGAAAAACAGCAAACGCTATCGAAATGCGTGGGCGCAACAGGTACGCAGCATGATGGGCACGGCCGTTGAGGGGCCTGAACAAGGCGTAGTGAAATTTGAAATCGAAATCGCACCCAATGGAAAAGTGGTACGCGTCGATACGATCTGGTCAACATCCAGCAAAGCCGAGTCTTTGGCACGATCGGCTATCGCAGCGCTTCCCCCGCTCCCACCAACGCCAACGGGCGAGCCACTCATCTTTGAGAAAACCATATCGTTCCAGCCGTTTGAGACGGGATGGCCGCCGATTTATAAGTACGATTGCCTGCCCGATCCGCCCAAATTTAATAATCCATGGGTATGGAATGGAAGGTCAGAGCGCACCCATACAACCAACGCCAGCCAAGAAACCAAAGGCAAGAAACGGCCTCGGCACAGCGAATGTCCCGACAGCCCGACGGACACTCTGGAGGCCGAGTATGCCGATATGCAGCGGCAATTCGATATGTGGGAATCAGGAAAACTTGATCAACGAAAATAGACCAAGGGCTGGCGGAGAGGGTGGGATTCGAACCCACGGTGCCCTAACGGACACGCCTGATTTCGAGTCAGGTACATTCGACCACTCTGCCACCTCTCCGCGATCTCGAAACGAGGCCGAATTATACCTAGGCCGGTGTGAGCACCGTCTTGCCAGCCATGTAAGGCGCCAAAGCCTTGGGCACCACCACGGAGCCGTCCGCCTGCTGGTGGTTCTCGAGCACCGCCACCAAGGCGCGGCCAACAGCGACACCAGAACCATTGAGCGTGTGGACAAGCTCGGGGCGGGCCTTGCCACCCTCGCCCACTTTCCGCACCCTTGCCTGCATACGGCGCGCCTGAAAGGACTCGCAGTTGCTTACGGATGAGATCTCACGGTAGGCCTGCTGCGACGGAAGCCAGACCTCGAGGTCATACGTCTTGGCGGCGCCAAAGCCCATGTCGCCAGTGCACAGCGCCATCACCCGATACGGAAGTTCGAGCCCCTGAAGAATGGCCTCGGCGTGGCCCACCATCTCTTCAAGCGCAGCATAGCTCTGGTCAGGATCGGTGATTTGCACCATCTCGACTTTGTCGAACTGATGCTGACGAATCATGCCGCGGGTATCCCGGCCGTAGCTGCCCGCCTCGGATCGAAAGCATGGCGTATGCGCAGTGAGCTTCAAGGGAAGCTGCTGAGCTTCCAAAATCACATCGCGAACGATATTGGTAAGCGAGACTTCGGATGTGGGAATAAGGTAGAGCGTCTCACCGCTTCCTTCGGCCCCACCTTTTTTTGCGGCAAAAAGATCGTCTGCAAACTTGGGTAGCTGCCCGGTACCCCGCATGCTGTCTGCATTCACAATATACGGGGTGTAGCACTCGGTATACCCATGGTGCTGGGTGTGCGTGTCCAACATGTACTGGGCCAGAGCGCGATGAAGCCGAGCAATATCACCGCGCATGAGCGCGAATCGACTGCCGGTGATTTTCGTAGCGACATCGAAATCCAGACCCAACGGCGCACCGATATCCACATGATCCTTCACCTCAAAGGCAAACGATCGAGGTTGACCTACGCGACGCACCTCGGCATTGCCGTCGCTATCGCGGCCATCGGGTACCGACGCATGCGGAACATTGGGAATGGTCAGCAGCCAGTCGTTCAGTTGTGTCTGAAGCGACTCAAGGCGCTTGGCGCCGGCATCGAGCTGTAGCGCAATGTCATTGACCTGCGCCATAAGCGCATCAGCATTCTCTCCTTTGCCTTTGGCAATCCCGATCTGCTTGGACAGGGCGTTGCGCTGAGACTGCAACTGCTCGGTCTCGACCTGCACGCTCTTTCGCTCGGCTTCCAACGCTGAAAACGCTGCTGTATCAAGGGCATACCCGCGGCGGGCTAGCGCCGCCGCCGCTCCGTTTAAGTCCTTGCGCAAGAGTTGAGGGTCAATCATTTGGACATCTTTCGTAAATGGTTCAGTTTTTCTGCAATTTTACTTTCCATTCCGCGGTCGACCGGTGCGTAAAACACGGGATCTGCGCGGACCGCATCCGGAAAGTAACGCTGCCCCGGCGAGTAGCCCCCCGGTTCATCGTGGCTGTAACGATAGTTCACGCCATGGCCCAGCGTTTTGGCCAGCCGCGTGGGCGCATTGCGCAGGTGGTCGGGCACGGGCATTGATCCATGCTCCTCAACAAATGCTCGGGCTGATTTGTAGGCCGAATACACGGCGTTAGATTTTGCGGCACACGCAAGAAATACGATGGCCTGGGCCAACGCCAGCTCGCCCTCGGGGCTGCCCAAACGCTCATAGGCCTGCGCAGCCTCAAGGGCCATGGTCAGAGCTCGAGGATCAGCAAGGCCAATATCCTCCACTGCCATGCGCACAAGACGTCGGGCTACATAACGTGGATCACACCCACCATCGATCATGCGCACGAACCAATAAAGTGCCGCATCAGGATCACTCCCGCGCACAGATTTATGAAGCGCAGAGATCTGGTCGTAGAACGCGTCACCACCCTTATCGAACTGACGCACCAGCGCTGGCAGTAGGTGATCCAACAACCTGTCATCAATGGCGCAATTCTGCTTGACGGCCTCGGGTGCCAGCCGTTCGACCATTCCCAGAAGCCGTCGCGCATCCCCATCGGCACTGGCAGCCAGGCGCGCAAACGCAGTGGGCGTGATGCGATCACCGGCCATCTGGTAATGGGCCAAGGCACGGTCCATCAATATACGGAGTGCGGGCTCCTGCAAGGGCTTGAGCACATAGACCGCAGCCCGCGACAGCAACGCATTGTTCACCTCGAATCCGGGATTCTCTGTTGTGGCGCCGACAAACACAAAAAGCCCCGACTCCACATGAGGCAGAAATGCGTCCTGCTGCGCCTTATTGAATCGGTGAACCTCATCCACAAACACGACACACCCACGGCCCATCGCCCTGGCCTGTTCCGCCGCAGCCACGGCCTCACGAATTTCTTTGACTCCACCGAGCACCGCAGAGATAGCAATCATCTCCGCCTGGCAGGCACTTGCCAACAAACGTGCCAACGTGGTCTTGCCCACGCCAGGCGGCCCCCACAAGATCATGGAATGCAGTTCACCGCGTGCTATCGCAGCCCGCAACGGGCGCCCCTCGCCCAGAAGATGATCTTGGCCAAGCACATCATCGACCGTCTTCGGCCGCAACTGTTCTGCAAGGGGTGTCATGTGGTGGATGCTCGACGCAGACCAGCGTGCGCCACGATCTAAGGGGCGCGAAGCACGCTCACACCGGCAGGCGGTGTGAACTGGAAGAGTTTGGGGTCGAGCACTGTATTTTTGAGCACACGCGAAAGCACTACACGGGTGACCTGCCCCAGCTGATCGTGAATCTCAAAGCGCTGCATCATGGCGTCGGCATCGACACCCACCACCAGGCTCGCAATGCCTGGTTCAGGATTTCGGGGAGTCACGCGGACCCACTCCAACCCATCACGGGCGCCAAGCTCAGCGAATTCATAACGGGCCATTAACTGATCCCGTGAAAGATTATTCGTGTTGAGCAGCAACGCAGCAATGCCGGTGAGGTTGGCAGCTTCAATGGGCCTGACGGAGGCTTGCGCGAGATCCGGATCGAACATCCAAAACTCTTTGCCATTGAGCACTTGCAGCTGCGGATAGGGCTTTTTTACCTCCCAGCGCAAAAGCCCGGGCTTGGAGATCGCAAACGCACCCGACGACTGTCGGCTGCGTGCCGACTTTGATACGGTGGACTGCGTGAACTCGGCAACCAAGCTCTGGGTGCTGGCAAGACTCTCCAACATACGATCCACCGTCGAGGCCTGCACCGAGGCGCCCAAGAAAACACCCAGCACAACAGCCAACAGACGCACGACACGGTGACCGCTCAACCCTGCCCCCCTGGAACCAGAATGTCTCGGTTGCCATTGCTTTGCATCGGCGAGACCACACCGGACTGCTCCATTGTTTCGAGAAGACGGGCCGCCCGGTTGTACCCAATTCGTAAATGACGTTGCACTAATGAAATCGATGCGCGCTTGTGTTTCAACACAATCGCGACCGCCTCGTCGTAAAGCGGATCCGATTCCCCCGCCCCGCCCTCCGGTGAGAGGCCCGCGGTGAAGGTGCCGCCACTGCTTGCCGCATCAGCACCTTCCAAAATGCTGTCATCGTACTGAGCCTCACCGCTTTGCTTCACGTGGTTCACCACACGCATCACTTCATCATCGGCCACAAACGCACCGTGGACCCGGATCGG
>JBDLRC010000175.1:0-6009 GCA_039800265.1 Pseudomonadota bacterium | reverse complement strand
GTGTTGAACTCGACGACAGCATGGCCGACCTCATGGAATCGACACGCGCAGGACTGGTGCCGGAAATCGGCACAGACCTGAACGCCATTCGCACACACCGCACCGATCAGGCCCGCTTCATTCCCCATGCCTTGGCCATCAGCCGATGGGTGGGGCAGTCGGTGCGTGGAGCACTCGAAGGAAGTAATGCGTCTGCAGCCCGCTTCAAAAGCCGCAATGGATTCGCGCTACGTCTTCACTTTCAGTCCGAATCCACGCCGCCGCCACCCGTCGCGCAGATTGGTGATAACAAAACATGGCAGCACGCCGGTCAACGCTACCGTATCTTCACCACCGCCTATGACCAAGACGTCGAGGCCGCCTCGCTGATTCGGCCTGCCGTACTGAGCGAGCTTCGCCAGCAGATGGACCGTGAGATCGCGGCCACAGGATTCAACATCCCTCGGCTCGCCCGGCGACTGCAACAACGGCTGGCGATGCCCGAGCGCGACGGTTGGAACTTCCAGCAAGAAGATGGCTATGTCGATGGTCGCCGATTATCGCAACTGATCTGCGACCCACTGGACCGCGAGATCTTTCAACGTGAACGCAACGCGCCGATGGTGAACTGCGCGGTGACGCTCTTGTTGGACTGCTCCGGATCTATGAAGACCCACGCACAGAGCACGTCGTTGCTGGCCGATGTCATCGGTCGAGCCTTGACCATGGCGGGCGTGGACACCGAGATTCTCGGCTTCACCACCGCGAGCTGGACCGGTGGCCGTGCCATGAAAGACTGGCTGCGCGCAGGGCGGCCCGAGGCACCGGGGCGTCTGAACGAACAGCTGCATCTGGTGTTCAAGTCCGCCGCGACGCCGTGGCGCCGTGCACGGCCTGCAATTGCCGCACTTCGCCGACATGAGCTCTACCGCGAGGGCATCGACGGTGAGGCTGTGGACTGGGCAGCACAACGCCTGATGCGCTGGCCTGCCCAACGCCGCATTCTTTTGGTGATATCCGACGGCTGCCCCATGGACTCGGCCACGCACCAGGCCAACGACACCCACTACCTCGACCAACATCTCAAACAGACCGTTACCCGTATCGAACGCACCGGCGCCATCACGATCTGCGGGCTCGGCGTTGGCCTTGACCTGGGCTGCTTTTACCGGCGCCGTCTGGCCATTGACCTGCGCGATGGCGTAGACGACTCCCTGCTGATGTCGGTCGTGGACCTGCTGTCCTCGCCTCGGCATGCATCTCTGCGCATCGCTTCACCCACCGTCACCACGAGGCTTTAAGTCCCATGAAAAGTGAACTCCACCCCCGACTCAGTCAGCTGATTGCCGAAGAGCGCAGCGCCACTCCATTGGGTGTGGTCTATCCGAACGATGCTGCCTCGCTGTCAGCCGCCCGCCAGGTCGCCGATCTTGAGATGGCCAGCGTCACGCTGATTGGGCCGGAGGCATCGATTCGGGCAGCGGCCGAGAAATCGCAGATCTCGTTATCGGGCATGCAGATCGTGGACACACCGGAGCCGCCCCGTGAAACGGCCAAAGCCGCGACACTCATGACCCGGGATAAGCGATTCGCCGTGCTCATGAAAGGATCACTGCACACGGATGACCTGATGAGTGCCGTCGTGAACCGAGATCATGGCCTGCGCACAGCGCGACGAATCAGCCACGTGCTGATGTGCGACATTCCCAGCTACCACAAACTCTTAGCACTTACGGACTGCGTGGTGAATCTCGCGCCGAATGTGAAACAGAAAGAAGAAATTCTGATCGATGCAATCGGTTTTCTTCAGAGCATCGGTATCCCCAAACCCAAAGTGGCGATTGTGGCCGCCGTCGAGGTCGTAAACCCCGCCATGCAGGCGACCGTGGATGCGGCAGAACTCGTGCGGCAGTCGAAGCGGCCGGACTTCCCAGAGTCGATCGTCGAAGGCCCTTTCGGCTTTGATAACGCAATCTCTGCCGAGGCCGCACGCATCAAGGGCATCACGTCGACAGTCTCAGGCGATCCGGATTTATTACTTCTACCAGACATCGAAGCCAGCAATATCCTGTTTAAGGGTCTCATCTATCTTGCCAATGCAGCATGTGCGGGTACGATCACTGGCGCGACGGTACCGATCGTGCTGATATCGCGTGCCGACACTGTGTTTTCCCGTCTCGCGTCGGTCGCGGTATCCCTGCGCTCTGCCCGCCTTCGTCATCGCTCATAAAAAGGAAGTTGCATGTCCACGGCTGACACCACACCCCTTCACGATCCGATCGCCCAGCCGGCGGGCGGAACCACGGAGATCAAGAACACCACCTGCTACATGTGCGCCTGCCGTTGCGGCATTCGCGTGCATCTTCGCGATGGCGAGGTCCGTTACATTGATGGCAATCCCAACCACCCATTGAACAAAGGCGTGATTTGCGCCAAAGGTTCCTCGGGCATCATGAAGCAGGTATCGCCCGCCCGCATCACGCAGCCACTGCGCCGGATCGCGGGCCGTGACCGCGGCGAGTCGGCCTTTGAAGTCATCAGCTGGAATGAGGCATTCGACATGCTCGAAAAACGCCTCGCCCACATCCGTGCGACCGATCCGAAAAAATTCGCGCTCTTCACTGGCCGCGACCAGATGCAGGCCTTGACCGGCCTGTTTGCGCGGCAATTTGGCACGCCGAACTACGCCGCACACGGCGGGTTTTGCTCGGTCAACATGGCCGCTGGAATGATTTACACGATCGGCGGAAGCTTCTGGGAGTTCGGTGGGCCCGACCTTGACCAGGCCAAGCTCTTCGTGATGCTGGGCACAGCAGAAGATCACCACAGCAACCCGATGAAGATCGCGCTGTCGAAATTCAAACGTGCGGGCGGCCGGTTTATTTCGATCAACCCCGTGCGCACGGGCTATTCGGCCATCGCAGACGAATGGATTCCGATTCGCCCGGGCACCGATGGTGCGTTATTACTTGCGCTGGTGCGCGAACTCATTAACGCCAAAAAAATTGATGTCGATTTTCTGAAATCGTTTTCCAACAGTCCTGATTTGATCATCGTGGATGACGGCCCCGACCATGGGCTCTTCTTGCTGGACCCCGATCGGCCATCGGTCAGCGATGACCTGCCCATGAACAAGCTGGCCTGGTGCACCAAGGCCCAACGGCCAGTACCACGCGAGACCAGCCAGGTGGAGACCTTTGCCCTGGAGGGCGAATTCACGGTGCCCGATGGTCCCCACAAGGGCAAACGGGTCGCCACAAGTTTTGAACTGCTGCAGCGTCAGGTTCGGCACGCGACGCCCGAGTGGGCCGAATCGATCACCGGCATTCCTGCGCAGCGTATTCGTATGCTTGCCAAGGAAATGGCCTACGCGGCGTTTGAGCAATCGTTTGAGCTACCGATTGCATGGACCGACGCCTGGGGCACGACACACCCCACAGTGATCGGCCGGCCGGTAGCCTTTCACGCCATGCGCGGACTCTCGGCACACTCCAACGGGTTTCAGACCATTCGCACGCTTGCGATTTTGATGAGCCTCTTGGGCACGATCGATCGGCCTGGTGGTTTCCGTCACAAGGCACCCTACCCACGTCAGACACCGCCGCGCGTGCGCGCCACATCATCGGAAGCGCAGATCCAGCCCAACACACCCCTGGGCGCAGCCCCATTGGGCTGGCCTGCGCGCCCGGAAGACCTTGCGGTCACCGAACAGGGCAGCCCCATTCGCATCGACAAAGCCTTCTCGTGGGAGCATCCGCTCTCGGCCCATGGCCTGATGCACAACGTGATCACCAACGCGGTTCGTGGTGATCCGTACCCGATCGACACCCTGCTGATCTTCATGGCCAACATGGCGTGGAACTCCACGATGAACACCATGGCAGTGCGTGACATGCTCAACGCCAAAAACGAAAACGGCGACTACAAGATTCCATTCTTGGTCGTGTGCGACGCCTTTGATTCAGAAATGGTGGCCTATGCCGATCTTGTACTGCCCGATACCACCTACTTAGAGCGGCATGACTGCATGAGCATGCTGGACCGCCCGATCTCCGAGTTCGATGGGCCGGTGGACTCTGTACGCATTCCTGTGGTTTCGCCCAAAGGCGATTGCAAGCCGTTTCAGGATGTCTTGATTGAGCTGGCCTCACGCCTGAAATTTCCGGCCTTCACCACAGCAGAGGGTCAGCGCAAATTTAAGAACTATCCCGATTTCATCGTGAATTACGAGACCGCCCCGGGCTCCGGCATTGGCTTTCTGGCCGGCTGGCGGGGAGCCGATGGGTCAAAAGCGCTCAAGGGCGAGCCGAATCCAAAGCAGTGGGAGATGTATGCGCAAAACAATTGCGTCTTCCATTTCGAACTCGAACCCTCAATGCAGTACATGCGCAACTGGAATCGGGATTACATTAAGTTTGCAAAAGAGTACGGCATGCGCCAGAAAGAAGAGCCGGTGCAGATCGCCATTTACTGCGAGCACCTTCAGTATTTTCGACTTGCAGCGCAGGGCAAGCGGCCAGGCCGCCAGCCGCCCGAGGCTTTGCGCGAACGTATCGCAACGTACTTTGATCCACTGCCGTTTTGGTATGCGCCACTTGAAGACGGCGTGACCGATCTCGATGCATTTCCTTTGCATGCCCTCACGCAGCGACCAATGGCGATGTACCACTCCTGGGATTCACAAAACGCGTGGCTGCGGCAGATCCACAGCCACAACTATCTGTTTGTAAACCCCGTCACGGCCAAGGCCGCGGGTGTTGCGGATGGCGGATGGCTGTGGGTGGAATCACAATGGGGGAAAGTCCGCTGCATGGCACGCTACTCCGAAGCGGTTGAGCCCGGCACGGTGTGGACCTGGAATGCGATCGGCAAAGCCGATGGCGCATGGCGTCTGGCGCCCGGTGCTGACGAGTCGCGTAAAGGGTTCCTGCTGAATCACCTGATTTCTGAAGAACTTCCCGTTGCCAACGCCGGCACCGGCTCGGGCACGATCAGCAACTCTGATCCGATCACAGGCCAAGCAGGCTGGTACGACGTACGGGTTCGGTTGCGTCCCTCGGGCCCAGACGAGCCAGAGGCGACCTACCCCCAGGCCACAAGCACGCCGAGCCCCGGCGCAACCCCCACTCCCACCACCATTGCCTACTTCGCATCATGAGCGCAACCAAACAACTTGCTTTAGTGATTGACCTGAACGTGTGCGTGGGATGCCACGCCTGTGTCACGTCATGCAAACAATGGAATACCTCTGGCGCTGCCGGCCCCATGTCGGATCAGAATCCTTACGGTGCGGATCCAACAGGCACATTTTTTAACCGCGTGCAGACCTATGAGGCCGGCACATTCCCGGTCACCCAGACGATTCACTTCCCGAAATCCTGCCTGCATTGCGAGGACCCGCCCTGTGTACCGGTCTGCCCCACAGGCGCCAGCTACAAGCGCAAAGAAGACGGCATCGTGCTTGTCGATTACGACAAGTGCATCGGCTGCAAATATTGTTCGTGGGCCTGCCCCTATGGCGCCCGCGAATTAGACGAAGAGCGTCAGGTCATGACCAAGTGCACGCTCTGCGTCGACCGGATCTACAACAAGGATCTGCCCGAGCATGAACGCAAGCCCGCCTGCGTGATGGCTTGTCCCACCAATGCACGTTTGTTTGGCGATATCAAAGATGAAACGTCGGAGGTGGCAACGGCCATTCGCGAGCGCGGCGGCTACGCACTTATGCCTGAGCACGAGACCAAGCCCGCCAACCATTACCTCCCCCGTAGCATTACGGCCATCATCGACGCCGCCAAAAAGGATTTCTGAATGCATCCCGCGTTTTCTGTCATCAGCTTCACCACACTGTTGGGTGCAGCCCAAGGACTAGTGGTCGCACTGGCCGTCTTAAAACTTCTCGGCCAGTCGGTGCCGCATATGGTGGCCATGCTGGTCATCGCTACAGCGCTGCTGATCATCAGCCTCGGTGCATCATTTTTTCACCTCGGGCACCCCGAGCGGGCCTGGCGCGCCGCCGCCATGTGGCGC
>JBDLRC010000174.1:0-5679 GCA_039800265.1 Pseudomonadota bacterium | reverse complement strand
CATCAAAAGCGCACAGTCTACCCTTGCTCAGGTGCGGCCTGCCGATGCCGCAGAGATTGACCGCTTTTGCGATGCCATGTGGTTAGAAGAGGGTCTCTCCAAGAACACCCTGTCTTCGTACCGGCTGGATCTGAGTGGCCTTGCGGCCTGGCTCGCCACGACGTCATCCACTGCGTTGGCCAACGCAGAGCGTGCCCAGATCAGCGCCTATTTCTCCCATGTATTTCCTACGATTCGTGCCACGACTGCGAACCGCAAGCTCTCATCCATGCGTCGGTATTACGGCTGGCTCATGCTCCATGGCCGTCGCGAGGACGACCCCTGCCTGCTGCTTAAAAGTGCAAAGCGACCAGCCCGTTTTCCTCAGGCGCCGGTTGAGGCTCAGGTAGAGGCCCTGCTCAATGCTCCTGAAGTGGATCGCCCACTGGGCCTGCGTGACCGGGCGATGCTCGAAATGATGTATGCGGCTGGCCTTCGGGTGAGTGAGCTGTTGGCTCTAAAAAGCATTGATGTGTCGATCAATGATGGCGTGGTTCGGGTGGTGGGCAAGGGCGATAAAGAGCGCATCGTGCCGATTGGTGAGGAGGCTATGGCCTGGCTGGCCCGCTACCTGCGCGAAGGCCGGCCTGCCTTGCTTGCCGGCCGCATGTGCGATGCCTTGTTCGTGACACATAAGGCACAGGCCATGACCCGTCAGTGGTTTTGGAAAACGATCAAGCACTATGCGCGCCAGGCGGGATTGGCCATGGCCATCTCACCACACACCCTTCGGCATGCGTTTGCGACCCATCTTTTGAATCATGGTGCCGATCTTCGGGCTGTGCAGATGCTGCTCGGCCATGCCGACATCTCCACCACTCAGGTTTACACGCATGTGGCCAATGAGCGCCTTAAGAGCATCCATGCGAAACATCATCCCCGGGCATAGAATTCGGCTATGAATGCTTGGATAGTGTTGACGTTGATAGCGCTGGTGGCCTACCTGATCGGCTCAATCTCGTTTGCCATCGTGGTGAGCCGACTGCGTGGCATGCAAGATCCGCGGACCTATGGCTCACAAAATCCCGGTGCAACCAATGTGTTGCGCAGTGGCGATAAGGTAGCGGCGGCCTGGACATTGCTTGGCGATGCCGCCAAGGGCCTGGTGGTCGTTATGGTCGTGCAGCAGCTTGCACCCTTGATGCTCTCCGCCGAACAGGTGCCACAGGCGATTGCGGCATCCGCGTTTTCAGTATTTCTGGGGCACCTGTTTCCAATTTATTTTCGATTTCAAGGTGGAAAGGGTGTGGCCACCGCCTTCGGTGTGCTGCTCGCGATGGATTGGCAGATGGGGCTTGCAGTGGGTCTGCTGTGGCTGGTGGTCGCCAAGCTCACTCGTATCTCATCTCTGGCAGCGCTTACTGCAGCGGTCGCTGCGCCGCTGCTTGCTTACTGGCAGCATGGTGCCGATATCGTGACCTGGTCGGTTGTGGGCATTGCAGCGTTGTTGATTGTTCGTCACAAGAAAAACATTGCCCAGCTACGCTCGGGCAAAGAGGCATCATTTCGTTAGTTCGGAAAGAGGCCAGCGCGGCAGCACGGTGAATGCCCCAGCCGCTTGTGCGGCATCGCCGCGCGCCAGTCGAAGGGCTGCGGCCCAGGCAATCATGACCCCGTTGTCGGTGCACAACTCTGGCGCTGGAAAGCAGACCTGGACCCCAAGTGGTTTGGCCATCTGGCCAAGTTCATGCCGCAGCAATCGGTTCGCGCCCACACCACCGGCCACCACGAGGGCCGACGCATGCTCGTCTTGGATCGCTTTTTTGCACTTCGCGACCAACACCTCCACGATGGCCGCCTGCACACCGGCTGCCAGATCGGCTTTGGCTTGATCATCGAGCGCATGGTCACGCTGCAGTGCCTGCACGTGTGTCAGCACCGCCGTTTTCAGGCCGGCGAAACTGAAGTCGAGGTCTGCGCGTTTGAGGAGGGGCCGCGGAAGCTTGAAGCGCGAAGCCTCACCTCGTGTCGCCCATAGGCTGATGGCCGGCCCACCGGGGTAGCCTAAGCCGAGCAGCTGGGCACTTTTGTCGAAGGCCTCGCCCGCTGCATCGTCGATGGTTTCGCCCAGCAGGGTGTAGTGCCCAAGACCGTCCACGCGCATGATCTGGGTGTGGCCGCCGCTGACAAGTAGGGCCAGAAACGGAAAGCGGAGCCCTGCAGCGTTCGGGTCGAGCAGGGGGCTCAGCAGGTGGCCCTCCAAGTGGTGGATCGGCATGACCGGTCGCCCTGTGGCAAATCCTAGGCCGTGAGCAGTCGCCGCACCGACCAGCAGCGCGCCGGCCAGGCCGGGGCCGGCGGTGTAGCCGATTGCTGATACATCCGACCATGTAAGCCCGGCCTCGGCCAAAACGGTCTGGGTCAGGGGGGTGAGCCGGAGAATGTGGTCCCGGGAGGCCAATTCCGGAACAACGCCCCCGTAGGCGGCGTGCAGGGCCACCTGGCTGTGGAGGGCCTGGGACAAAATCTCTCCGTGAACCCCGGCCACAGCCTGCGAATCCGGACGGGCTCTAATAAGGGACACACCAGTCTCGTCACACGAGGTCTCGATCCCCAGGACCACGGTGGGGCGGCTAGTCATGGCTGGCCCATGCGTTGGTTTTGGGCTCACTTGCGCCGCCGCCGCGAGTCCGCGATACTTGCGGGTTTCCCGGCTGCCTTTGGGCAGTCACTTCACACTGGACGAGATTCACGATGCCTGTAGTTCGAGTTAAAGAAAACGAGCCCTTTGAGGCCGCACTCCGCCGTTTCAAGCGCACGATCGAAAAGATCGGCCTGCTTACTGAGCTTCGCGCACGCGAGTTCTACGAGAAGCCCACCGCGGAGCGCAAGCGCAAGAAAGCTGCTGCAGTGAAACGCCACTATAAGCGCGTTCGCAGCATGATGCTTCCCAAGCGCAAGTATTAAGCGTTTTCGTTGTCTATTAAAGCCAAACTCCAAGACGACATCAAAGCGGCGATGCGGGCCAAAGAGGCCGATCGCCTTGGCACTCTGCGGCTTGTTTCAGCCGCCATCAAACAAAAAGAAGTCGACGAGCGCATCGAACTTGACGATGCCGGCGTATTGGCCGTGCTTGAGAAAATGATCAAGCAGCGCAAGGATTCGATTGCCCAATTCCAGGCCGGTGGCCGCCAAGACCTTGTTGAAAAAGAGCAGTCAGAACTCTCGGTGCTCGCTGCCTACATGCCCGAGCAGCTCTCCGAGGCCGATGTGACCCAGGCCATCGATGCAGCCATTGCCCAGTCGGGAGCCAGTGGTCCTCAGGCGATGGGCAAGGTGATGGCGGTTCTCAAGCCACAGCTTGCCGGCAAAGCAGACATGGGCATGGTGTCGCGGATCCTTAAGTCTCGACTCGGCTAAGCCCCCCTCGTTTCACTAGGAACTCACTATGCGACAGCTTATTTCTACCGGAAGTCCGTTCGAGAAAACCATGGGCTACTCGCGGGCTGTTGCCCAGGGGCCATTTTGTTTTGTGTCGGGCACGACCGGCTACGACTACACCAAGATGGAAATGCCGGCAGATGTCGCGCAGCAGGCGGAAAATGCGCTGAACACGATTGCCTCTGCTTTGAAGCAGGCCGGGTTTGATCTCAAAGACGTGATCCGCGTGAATTACTACATTTCAGACGTAAGCTTTAGCGATGCCATCGTTCCAGTGTTAGGCCGAGTATTTGGCGAAATTCGTCCGGCCATCACGCTTCTTGTGACGCAGCTCATGAAGCCTGAAATGAAAATTGAGATCGACGTCACTGCATACAAAGGCTGATGTAAGGGTCACGTGATCCCGCAGCACTTTATCGATGAGCTGTTACGGCGCGTCGACATCGTCGAAGTCGTTGGCCAGTATGTTCCCCTCAAGCGGGCCGGCGCAAATTACCAGGGACTGTGCCCATTCCACACTGAAAAATCCCCATCGTTCTCGGTGAGCCCCTCGAAGCAGTTTTACCACTGCTTTGGTTGTGGGGCCCACGGCACCGCGATCGGATTTTTGATTGAACATCTTGGGCTGCCGTTTCCGCAGGCCGTCGAGGATCTCGCCCGTCGCGCAGGGCTTGAAGTCCCTCGGCAGGCTCCTGCGGTAGATCCCGAGGTGCGCAAGCACGAGATGGATCTGCGTAGTCGTTTGCGCGAGGTATTGCTCGAGGCTGCAAAGTTTTACGTGCGACGACTGAAAGATTCACCTGAGGCGATTGCCTACCTTAAGGGCCGTGGACTGTCCGGCGAGATTGCGGCGCAATACAAACTCGGGTACGCCCCAGAGGGTTGGCAGCCACTGCAGGCAGTTTTTGGTGATTACCAAAACAAAGACCTCGTGGATGCAGGATTGGTGATTGAAGGGGATGGGGGAAAACGGTATGACCGTTTTCGACACCGCATCATGTTTCCGATTCTTAGTCCTCGAGGCGAGGTGGTGGGGTTTGGTGCTCGCACCATGACGCAGGAGGAGCCGAAGTATCTGAACTCGCCGGAGACCCCTGTGTTCTCCAAGGGCCATGAGCTCTATGGCGTGTTTGAGGCGCGCGCTCGAATACGTGAGGTGAAGCAGGTGTGGGTGGTGGAGGGCTACATGGATGTGGTGGCCCTGGCCCAGCATGGTCTGGGTCATGCTGTGGCGACGTTGGGCACTGCCACTACGCCGTCCCATCTTCAGGCGCTGTTGCGGCTTAGCGATCATGTGGTCTTCATGTTCGACGGTGATAACGCCGGTCGACGGGCGGCTGCCCGGGCACTTGAGACCGCGATGCCATTTGCCTCGGAAAAAAATCGCATTGACTTCGTGTTTCTTCCTGCTGAGCACGACCCCGACAGTTTTGTCCGCGAGCGCGGTGCCCAGGCGCTGCGCGATTGGGTTTCGAAGGCCAAGCCTCTGTCGGCATGGTTGCTCGATATCGCCGCCGAGGGACAGCAGCTTGAGTTCGCCGAGGGCCGTGCGGCGGCCGCCAGTCAGGCCCAACGCCTTTTAACAGCGATGCCAGCCGGCCCACTGAAATCCCAAGTCATGCGCGAAGTGGTGCGCGCATTTGATGTCCCGATCAGCACCGAATCGGCGTCACGGCAGGCGCGTCCGGCCCCTTTTCCCGCCGCGCCGCGTGCCACTCGGCCTGTTATCCGGCCCCTTGCCGAGCGGGTGCTGCAGATCTTGGTCCGCCAGCCGCAATGGGTCGCCCACGTGGATCAGGAATTTGTTGGGCTGCTCGATCCGGCACAGTCAGAACTTCTGTCGTGGCTTCACGATAAGCGGGAGCGTGGGTCCGGCACATCATTTGCGGCGCTTCATGAGGCAGCGCTCGCCGAAGGACGGGAGCGCGGTGGTGAGACGATTCGTTTTTTTCTTCGCCTGGCTAAGCCCGATCAGGCACTCGACGATCTTCTGGAACATCAGCCTGACCAGCTCAGAATGGAGTTGGATTTGGCGGTGACACGCCTAAAAATCCGGTCCTTGGAGGAGCAGGCCACGCAGCTGGCGGCGTCAGCCGGGGCCGACCCCGGCGCCTTGGGGTCGCTTCAGGCATTAAGGTTGCGTATCCAAGATCTCAAAGCCTTAGCTGCCGCGGCCATGGAACCTAAAAAATAAGGCTAAGGCCTTGATTTTTAGGGCTTTATTCTTGTATACTTAAAGGTTCCCCGCAGCCATTGAGA
>JBDLRC010000173.1:0-7658 GCA_039800265.1 Pseudomonadota bacterium | reverse complement strand
TTGGCGGCCGGTGCACACGCCGTCATGATGGGCGGCATGTTTGCGGGCACCGATGAGGCCCCCGGCGAGATCATTTTGTTCCAGGGCCGCTCGTACAAGAGCTACCGCGGAATGGGCAGTGTCGGTGCCATGCAGGCCGGTTCTGCCGACCGTTACTTCCAGGAAGGTGATAACCCCAATCCTGACAAATTTGTGCCGGAAGGCATCGAAGGCCGTGTGCCGTACAAAGGCAGTGTGAAACAGATTCTGTTCCAACTCGCAGGAGGTGTGCGCTCAAGCATGGGCTACTGTGGATGCGCCTCGATTGAGGAATTCCACGCCAAGTCTCGCTTTGTGGAAATCACCAGCGCCGGCATACGCGAATCGCACGTGCACGACGTGCAGATCACCAAAGAAGCACCCAACTATCACGTCGACTGATGCACTCGCGCATTCTGATTCTTGACTTCGGCTCGCAAGTCACGCAGCTGATTGCCCGCCGTGTCCGCGAGGCGGGCGTGTTTTGTGAAATTCATCCCTGTGATGTGGGCGATGCTTTTGTGCAGGCCTACGGCCGAGAGGGTGGCGTCGACAGCCTCAAGGGCATTATTTTGTCGGGTGGCCCGATGTCGGTCACCGAGGGCGAGACACCCCGGGCACCCAAGGCGGTTTTCGAGCGTGGCGTACCTGTGCTGGGCATCTGCTACGGCATGCAGACCATGGCTGAACAACTCGGGGGCAAGGTTGAAACCGGAGCGGTGCGTGAGTTTGGCTACGCCCAGGTGCGGGCCCGCGGCCACACCGAGCTGCTGCGTGACATCGAGGATGCGCGCACAGCCGAAGGCTGGGGGCTGCTCGATGTCTGGATGAGCCATGGCGATAAAGTGGTTGAACTTCCGGCTGGTTTTAAGCTGATGGCCTCGACGGACTCCTGTCCGATTGCGGGCATGGCCCACGAGGAGAAGAACTTCTTCGGTGTGCAGTTTCACCCTGAGGTCACGCACACGAAAAAGGGCAGTCAGATTCTGCAGCGCTTCGTGCTGGATATTTGCCGAGCCAACCCCGACTGGAACATGCCGGATTACGTGAGTGAGGCGGTGGCCACGATCCGCGCTCAGGTGGGCCACGATCAAGTCATTTTGGGCTTGTCGGGTGGCGTGGACTCGTCGGTAGCGGCTGCGCTCATTCATAAGGCGATTGGCGATCAGCTGACATGCGTCTTCGTTGATCACGGTCTGCTTCGTTGGCAGGAAGCCGAGCAGGTCATGCAGACCTTCGCCAAGCACATGGGCGTTCGTGTGGTGCATGTGAATGCCCGTGATCGCTTTATGAATGCTTTGGCGGGCGCCTCGGACCCCGAAGAAAAACGCAAGATCATTGGCCGCGAATTTGTGCATGTGTTCCAAGAGGAGTCGGCCAGACTCTCGAACGCCAAGTGGCTTGCCCAGGGCACCATCTACCCTGATGTTATTGAATCGGCGGGCGCAAAAAATAAGAAAGCTACGACCATCAAATCGCATCACAACGTGGGCGGTCTTCCGGATACATTGCATTTAAGGCTGCTTGAGCCGCTGCGCGAGCTTTTTAAAGATGAGGTTCGTCGGCTGGGCATCGCCCTGGGCCTGCCCGGGCCCATGGTGTATCGGCATCCGTTTCCAGGCCCTGGCCTTGGGGTGCGTATTCTGGGTGAGATCCAGCCTGAGTTTGTGCCGTTGCTGCAGCGCGCCGACGATATTTTTATCCAGACCCTGCGTACCACGACGGCCACATCTGCCGATGCTGCAGCGGGACTGTGCAGCGATGCCGATATCGGCAAGAATTGGTACGACCTGACGAGTCAGGCCTTCGCGGTATTTCTGCCCGTAAAGTCGGTCGGCGTGATGGGCGATGGCCGAACGTATGAGTGGGTGGTAGCGCTGCGCGCTGTGGTCACCAGTGACTTCATGACAGCGCATTGGGCCCATCTGCCGCACGCGCTGCTGTCAGCTGTCTCGAACCGGATCATCAATGAGGTCCGTGGCATTAACCGTGTGGTGTACGACATATCAGGAAAGCCGCCGGCCACCATCGAGTGGGAATAATCTTGTCGTAACGCAAGCCCAGGCCGAAACCGCTTTCGGTAAAATGGGGTTTTTACAGGGCGGCCATTCTTGGCCTGCCGTCTACGCAAAGGGAGTGCACATGTTTCCGGAATACCGCGACCTCATCACCAAGCTCAAGACCACGGATCATCATTTCACCCGTCTGTTCGACAAGCACAATGAGCTCGATCAGAAAATCAAAAATATGGAAAGCCATGTCATTTCCGGCACCCACGAAGAAATCGAAAATCTGAAAAAAGAAAAGCTGCATCTGAAGGACCAGCTCTACACGATTTTGAAAAAGGCCAGCGCGGCCTAAATCCGACCAACACCCACGCACGTCGTCTTGGGCCTACCGCGGTGGCCGATCCTGACATGGATGAATCGTTTATGCGGCTGGCCATGGCGCAGGCGCAGCAGGCAGCGTTGCGTGGCGAGGTTCCTGTAGGAGCCGTTGTGGTTCGCAACGGCGAAGTGATCGCCACCGGCGCCAATGCCCCGATTTCCCAGCACG
The DNA here is from genome assembly GCA_039800265.1 of Pseudomonadota bacterium. Lineage (GTDB taxonomy): Bacteria > Pseudomonadota > Gammaproteobacteria > Burkholderiales > Burkholderiaceae_A > Lacustribacter. The sequence goes on along the minus strand of JBDLRC010000173.1, from coordinate 5,084 downwards.
ATCCCAGTGCCCATGCCGAAATGGTGGCCCTTCGGGCGGCAGCCCAGGCGCTGGGCAACTATCGGCTTAACGATTGCACGCTCTATGTCACGCTGGAGCCGTGTGTGATGTGCTCGGGAGCGATGTTTCATGCACGTATTAAGGAAGTGGTGTTCGGTGCCTACGACCCCAAGACGGGTGTGGCCGGCAGCGTCTTGAATTTGTACGAGCAGCGTCAGTTAAACCATCACACCCAGGCGCGCGGCGGCGTGCTTGCCCAAGAATGCGCGGGCTTGCTTCAGACGTTTTTTTCGCAACGCCGCCAGGCAGCCGATCCGGCGGCGGACTAAGACCACCATGGCAGCCACCAACCGACACATACGGATCTCGACACAGGCCCAGACCCTGACGCTCATGGAGCTCGCGCCCGAGTCCCTTGAGGGCGGCCTGCGCTGGGCGCCCGACGCGCCCGGCCGTGTGCTCATGCAGACCATGATCTCGAGTTCAAAAAATGGGGTGGGCCAACAACGCGGCAGCTACCAGACACCCCAGGGCCGCCACAAAATCCGCGCCAAGATCGGCGCCGGTGCGGCATGGAATACGGTCTTTGTCGGCCGCAGAAAAACCGGTGAGATCTGGTGCCCACAACTTGCCGAGCAGTTTCCAAACCGCGATTGGATTCTGACCCGTATCCTCTGGCTGTCAGGCCTTGAGCCCGGGCGCAATCGGTTCGGCGATGTGGACACCATGAAGCGCTACATTTACCTGCACGGAAGCCCCGATGCAGTAGCCATGGGCGAGCCGGGCTCGATTGGCTGTATTCGAATGAAAAACAGCGACATTGTGTCGCTGTTTGATTTGGTGCCCGCAGGCACCACGGTCGATATCACCTAGCCGTTTTACTGAATCTTCGCTTTCGCTTTCAGATTCTGCTGGAACTCCTGAAGCTTGCGTCGCTTCATGGATTCGGCGAGCTGCTCTTTCACGGCATCGAACTCAGGCGGCTTGGAGACCCGGGTGTCATCCAGGCGGATCACGTGCCAGCCAAATTGGGTCTGAACGGGTGTCTCGGTGTATTTGCCTTTTTGCAAAGCCACCATGGCTTTCGAAAACGGCTCTACGAATGAGCGGGCATCGGCCCAGTCCAGATCACCACCGTTGGCAGCCGACCCGGGATCTTTGGATTGCTTGGCCAGCTCTTCGAATTTGGCGCCTTTTTTCAGCCGCTCAATGATGGCTTTGGCCTCGTCTTCTTTTTCCACCAGGATATGACGTGCACGGTATTCCTTGCCGGCATCACCCTTGGTGAGGCGTTCATACTCCGAGCGAATGTCTGCATCGGTAATGGCGGACTTGGAGAGATGATCTTGCACCAGGGCATTGATCAAGACCTGCTGCCGTGCATTGTCAAGCTGAAACTTCACATCGTTTTTTGCCGGCAGTCCGCGACGCTCCGCCTCTTGCACCAGAATTTCACGATCCACCAGCTCTTGGCGAACCAGGGCCTGAAGCTGAGGGGTGTCTTGCTGACCCTGCTTGATCAGTTCTTGCACAAAGGCATCGGCCTTGGCGCGGGTAATGGGTTTGCCATTCACAACGGCAATGTTTTGGGCCGTGGCCACACCGCCCACTGCCATGAACGCAGCGGCGAGCGCTGCACGTTGAACCATTTTCATCTTGACTCCGAAGGGTCGCGCGCGTCGATCGAAAGCGCGTGGATGCGCACGGGTATCCAGTCGCTTAGGGGATCATACACAAGCCGATGGCGGGCCAGCCGGTTTTTGCCGGCAAACGCCGAGGACACAATCGTGACGTGGAAATGTCCACCGCCAGCCTTGGCGCCGGCGTGGCCGTGGTGCTGCGCACTGTCATCGCGCACATGAACTGACTCCACGGGCAGTGCCGCACGCAACCGTGTTTCGATCTCCGAGGCGGTAGGGGCCAGAAAACTCATCGCAGTGTGATCCTTGATTCCGGGGTGTACGGGTTAGAGCTTTTGCCGATCGTCCTTTAATGCGTCAGGAAGCTCTGCAATTGCAAATCGGTTCATCCAGAAGGCCTGTGCAACGATGAAGATCACCATCAGGCCAAGCGTTCCAAAAAACTTGAAGTTGACCCAGGTGTCGGTGGAAAACGTGTTGGCAATCCACCAATTTAAAAACGCAAGGCCTACAAAGAAGAGCCCCCAGGCGGCGTTGAGTTTCGCCCAGGCTGCGTCAGGCATGGTGATTTTCGAGGCCATGAACTTTTTCATAAGCAGCGCCTTGCCCATCAGCTGCGGCGCCAGCAGGGCCACAGCAAACAGCCCATAGAGCAGGGTGGGTTTGAGCTTGATGAAGCGCTCATCGTGCAGCAACAGGGTTGCACCGCCGAACACTACGATCAGCACCAGGCCGACCCACTGCATGGTCTCGATGGGATGACCCTTCAACTTCATCCAGCCCATGATGGCGAACGTTGCGATGATCGCGGCGCCGGTAGCCCAAAACAAATCCACAGCCTTGTAGACCACGAAAAACAAAATAATAGGCAGCCAGTCGGCCAAAAGTTTTGTCATGAGAAGAGGGGGTGAGTGGGTTACGGCGTCAACGGATCCTTGGACCCTGAGGGTTCAAAGGACACAGAGGCGGAGTTTACGCAATAACGCAGGCCGGTGGGCTGTGGGCCGTCGTCAAAGACATGGCCGAGGTGCGCATCGCATTGGCTGCAGAGGATCTCGGTGCGAATCATGAAATGGCTGGTATCCCTTGCCTCCCGAATCGCAGCCGGGTCAATCGATTGCCAATAGCTGGGCCACCCACAGCCGGCATCGAATTTTGTCGTGCTGTCAAAGAGGGGCTGCCCGCAGCAGATGCAGCGGTAAACGCCTTTTTCGAAATGATCCCAGTAGCGTCCGGTGAACGGCGGCTCGGTCGCTTTTTCACGCGTGACGGCATATTCCATGGGCGAAAGCATCTGGCGATACTCGGCGTCGGTTTTTTTCATGATGAGCAGCTCACGGTCAGATGGTGTGCCCAGTCGGGCGGTGGGGCGCTGTAGCGTTCGGCATCGGGATGCTCATCATACGGCGATTGAAGCACGCGAAAGACCTGCTCCAGGGGGGCCGTGTCGCCGCGGTCACGTACTGCCTGGATTACCTCTTCAGCGACCCAGTTGCGCAACACATACTTCGGATTCACGCTTCGCATGGATTGAAGGCGTTGCTCTGCGGTGATGCCGAGGGCCGCATCCGAATCGGCAGCCGCCTGCCGGTAACGCGCCAGCCATGGCCGCGCGGCCTCCCGGTCGGCGAGCTGGTCCAACAGCGGCTGATCCTCTCCGCTGCACAGCGCGCGAAAGGTGAGCGTGTAATCCATGCTGTGGGCCTGCATCAACGCATAGAAATCGTCCAACAGGCCATCCCAACGATCATCCTCCAGACCCTGCAGCCCAAACTTTGCGCGCAGGCACGCCGTCATGCTGGCGGCATAGGTGGATTTGTAGGCCTCGAGTACCGGTTCAAATCGTTGAACATCGTTGACCAGCGGCTGCAGGGCCGTAGCAAGTCGCATCACATTCCACAATCCAATCTGTGGCTGTGCGGCATAACGGTAACGGCCAGAATGGTCGGAGTGGTTGCAGACGTGGTGTGCGTCAAAGCTGTCCATAAATCCGAATGGGCCATAGTCAATGGTCAATCCAAGAATCGAAAAGTTGTCGGTATTCATGACACCGTGCATGAAGCCCACCCCCATCCATTGCGCCATCAGGCGGGCGGTGCGCTCGGCCACTTCTTGGCACACGGCAATCGCAAGGTCAGCATCGGTCGACGATGCGCCTTGAAGGCGCAACGATTCAGCGCCTTGTGCGATCAGCAGGTCACGTACATGGCGCACCAGTGTCCGTAGCACGTCGTCGCGGCCGCGACTCGCAAAGTATTCAAAGGTGCCGAAACGGACGAAGCTCGGCGATAACCGGCACACGACAGCGGCCTGCTCCACGGTTTCGCGCATCACCGGGTCGTTGGACATGACCAGCGATAAAGCCCGTGTCGTAGGAATGCCCAAGGCGTGCATGGCCTCTGAGCAAAGAAATTCGCGAATGGATGAACGCAGCACCGCGCGGCCATCGGCAAATCGCGCGTACGGTGTCGGGCCAGCACCCTTAAGCTGAAGCTCGTAGCCGTTACGCGCTCCTATGTTGAGTGCACGGCCATCACCCAGCCGCGGAACAAACACACCGAATTGATGCCCCGCATAGACCGATGCATACGGCTGCAGATGGGACGAAGCAGCCCGACCGGAGAGCACATCCAACCACTCCGGGCTGTCGACCAGATCCTTGCTGCGTAGCCCGATCAGACCGCATGCCTCGGGTGAGATCGCCACCCAGTGGGCATGCGACAGGGGTGTGGGGTCGCAAGGATAGGTCAGCGGGTCGGAGGCGTCGGCCTCCACACCCGCAAATCCAGGTGTCCAGCCAGGGCCGTCTGGCGTCTCGGGCAGAACCACGCGCGGCGCCGTGTTGGGTGCAGCATGAAACGAGAACGGGGCATGGGGAGCATTCATGACGCGCAATGGTAAGTCTTGGTATCGTTGCCGTCATGGATAACCCGTTAAAACCTAGTTTTACTCCCTTTGTAGAGCATCTCGGCGCTGAACTTGTGCGTTTTGAGAAAGGGCAGTCCGAGATCAAGCTTGATCTGAAGCCGCACATGGAAAATGGCTTGGCGGTGGCCCACGGCGGTATCGTGATGACGCTGCTCGATGTCGCCATGGCCCTGGCTGCTAAGTCATCCGATCCAGAGGGGCTGGGCGTGGTCACCGTGGAAATGAAAACCACCTTTATGCGGCCCGCAAAAGGCGAGCTGCATGCCTTTGGCTGGTGTGATCACTATTCCACCACCATGGCCTTTTGCCGTGGAGAGCTTCGTGATACCCATGGGCGGCTCCTGGCCCAGAGCATGGGCACGTTTAAACGCGTGTCATCGTTTGGCCGGAAGAACCGACTTCAAAGCGCATCGTTACACGACTGACGGCATCTCCGCTCGCGGACCACGACGTCTCGTCCACCGCCATCTCACCCCGTCGATGAACAATCCTGGTGGTGCAGCGCGTGTGGTAATC
>JBDLRC010000172.1:0-3860 GCA_039800265.1 Pseudomonadota bacterium | reverse complement strand
GCTGCGCAACCACATCACGCCACTCCCGAAACCGCATAGGAGAGAGGTACTCCGCCCGCAATGCCTGATCAAACTTTCGATTCGATTCTTTCTTATCCCACATCGCGGAGACATGTGCCCAAAGCTTTAGCACGGACAAAAACTCGCTTGTGGGCTCAGCAAACCGTGCGTGCATGCGATCGGCCGCGCCCGAGAAGGCCTCTGGCCGTTCGCGGGGATCCTGGATGGATAGAAAACCACCGATCACCAGCAGTTCGGCGAGCGCTCCGAGATCCCGGGCCGCCACCAACATTCGCCCGATGCGCGGGTCCATCGGCAGTCGCGACAATGCCTGCCCAATTGCGGTCAGATTTCCACTCTCATCCAAAGCCCGAAGTTCGCGAAGGACCGTAAGCCCGTCGGCGACCGCTTTGCCCGAAGGTGGGTCGATGAAGGGAAAGTCTCGAACATCGGGCAGCCCCAATGCCTTCATGCGCAGCAATACGGCCGCGAGCGCACTTCGGTGGATTTCAGGGTCAGCGAAGGCGGGGCGAGAGGCAAAGTCAGCCTCATCGTAGAGGCGTATGCAGACTCCATCGGCGACCCGCCCACATCGGCCCATGCGCTGATTGGCCTGTGACTGTGCGATGGGCTCGATCTGCAGCTGTTCAACCTTTGCCCGATAGCGATACCGTTTGACACGGGCCAGTCCCGAGTCGACGACATAGCGGATATCGGGGACCGTCAGTGAGGTCTCCGCGACATTGGTGGAGAGCACCACACGCCGCCGCCCGGAACGCCGAAACACGCGATCCTGATCGGCCTGTGACAGCCGGGCAAAGAGCGGCAACACCTCGGCGGCCATTTTTCCTGAGCGGGCCAACATGCTCTGCGAGGACCGTGCGCGAAGCTCATCGGCAACGGCCTTGATCTCACGCTCTCCCGGAAGAAACACCAAAATATCGCCCGGGCCCTGCCCACTCCAATCGCGCTCGCACTCCTCAATACCGGCAACAACACTCTCAATGAGGTCCTGATCCGTCGACAGCGGCGCACGCCAACGCACCTCGACGGGGTACATACGGCCGGAGACCTCAATCACGGGCGCTGGCCGGCCCGGCTGGCCGAAATGCTGGGCAAAGCGCTGCGCATCGATCGTGGCGGAGGTGATTACGACGCGCAAATCGGGACGACGCGGCAAAAGGTTTTTTAGATAGCCCAACAAAAAATCAATGTTGAGGCTGCGCTCATGGGCCTCATCAATGATCAGGGTGTCATACGCCTTCAGCAGAGGATCGTGCTGGGTCTGCGCCAGCAATACGCCATCGGTCATGAGCTTCACGGGGATGCCCGGACGTGAGCGATCGTTGAACCGAATCTGATAACCCACGGCGGCCTGTGGCTCGTTGCCGCAGGGCGTGCCCAGCTCCTCTGCAATCCGCCGCGCCACGGTTACGGCGGCCAGCCGGCGGGGCTGCGTGTGGCCAATCGAGCGGCCGGACTGGCCACGGCCAAGGGCCAGAGCGATTTTGGGAAGCTGGGTGGTTTTGCCCGAGCCGGTCTCACCACAGACGATTACCACGGGGTGGTCCCGAATCGCAGCGGCTATTTCCTCCCGACGGGCGCTGACCGGAAGTGACTCGGGGAACTCAATGTGCATCAAGAAAATTATAATCAGCCGATGAATGCTAAAGCCCTCGCGCTGTCCAGCGCACGCCCCGACAGCAATGGCGAGTCATTGGCCGCACATCTGGCGCCAGACTTTGTGGTCTGGCTTCGCTCCGTCGCTCCCTATATCCATGCCTTTCGCAACAAGACCTTCGTGATCGGTTTTCCGGGGGAACTGGTCAAAGCCGGTCACCTGGAAAGCCTCGCACACGATGTCGCACTCTTGGCTGCCATGGGGATGCGTATCGTGCTGGTCCACGGCAGCCGGCCACAGGTCCAAGAACAGCTCACCCTGCGCCACGTGGAGAGCCGTTTCGTCAACGGTGTACGCATCACCGACAAACCTTCACTGGAGTGCGCCAAGGAGGCGTCCGGTGAATTGCGTCTGGATATCGAGGCTGCTTTTTCGGCTGGCCTGCCCAACACGCCGATGGGCAATGCACGGATTCGTGTGATCAGCGGTAATTTTGTAACCGCCCGACCCGTCGGCATCGTCGACGGCGTTGACTTTGAGCACACCGGCATTGTGCGAAAAATTGAATCCGAGGCCATTCGTCATGCATTGAACAGCGGCGCCTTGGTCTTGCTCTCGCCACTCGGCTTCTCGCCCACCGGTGAGGCCTTTAATTTGTCCATGGAAGACGTCGCGACCAGCGTGGCCATCAGCCTTGATGCCGACAAACTGATTTTCATGGCCGAGGATGAGGCGGTTCCAAGTATCCACGGCGAGCGCGTGGCAGAGATCTCGGAAGACGACGCCGAAAAATACATTGCCCGTTCAAGCCTTCAGGCCGAAGCTGCATTTACGTTGCGCCATGCCCTGCGTGCCTGCGAAGGCGGCGTCGAGCGGGCCCACATCATTCCTTTTGCGCGTGACGGCGCCCTGCTGCTGGAGCTCTTCACGCACGATGGCATCGGCAGCATGGTGGTGGAAGAGACGCTTGAGGCGCTTCGTCCAGCGTCCATCGACGATGTTGCCGCGATTGTGTCGCTGATCGAGCCACTGGAATCGGATGGCACCTTCGTGCGACGCGGACGCGCGAAAATTGAACGTGATATCGATCGGTTCACCGTGATCGAACACGACGGCGTGATCTTCGGCTGTGCGGCGCTTTACACCTTTGCAAAATCGCCTATGGGAGAGCTTGCCTGCCTGATGGTCAAAAGCGAGACCCAGGGCCAAGGCGACGGCGAGCGTCTACTGAAGAGCATTGAACAACAGGCCCGCCAAGCGGGCCTCAAAAGCCTGTTCGTGCTCACCACGCGCACGGCCCACTGGTTTCTTAAGCGCGGCTTTAAAACCGGTTCGGTCGAAGAGCTACCCAAGATGCGCAAAGAGTCGTATGACTGGGCGCGGAAATCTCAGATCCTGATCAAGCAGCTCGGTTAGTCAAGCGTCACGGATGCATCGGCGGCGTGAAACGCCGACACGGATCAGGGCCTAGTCTTCGCCGTCAGGCGTCAGTGATCGCGAAAACGGACCGCCACCGATGGCACTGAATTCCGCCAGAATCATCGGCGCCTCATTGGGGCGCTCATGCAGGCGATCCATCACCTGGTCGGAGGCCTGAATCAGCCCGTCAATGTAGTTGGCCGCCTTGCAGTCGCGATGGGCAAACTGCATATGCCAATCCTGAAACAATCGAACGGGAATCGAGGTGTCGGCCAAGACCTGGATATCGTGATGACGCGGATCTTTACGAATCGAATTCCAGACCCGTTGCAACGGAAGATTGGGGCCTTCGATCCATTGGAAAAACACGCCGCGATCGAACACGAGCACACCGGTTACGCCCTCGGCACGATTGCGCGCACGCGAGCCCGCGAGCAGATACAACAAGTCGAGTTCGGTAAACCCAACCGAGGCCTTACTGTGGTAAACGATAGTGGACAACGCGGTCACAAGCACTCCAATTAATCACTGCATGGTTGAGCGTAAGTCCGATAGCGATGAAATGCAATCGCGTCAAGATCTTTATTGACTAATGTCAGTCGTCACTCGCGTCTATCAATGGCCACCACAGGCCCTGATGCATCACCAGACCAGCGACATGGTCTGGGACAAAACGATGCTCATGAAGCCAAAAAACAGTGTGGAATTCTGCTGAGGAATTGTCTTGGTCAACGCAGGCATAGCGCATCGGGCGCGGTCGCGCTTCTTCAGCGATCACGCGCGGACGCGTCACAAACCGACACCGTAAACGTTCCGGAAT
>JBDLRC010000171.1:0-2733 GCA_039800265.1 Pseudomonadota bacterium | reverse complement strand
AGCATCAGATCAAAGCGATCGTAGCGTCGTTGAACATCACAGCCCATGAGCCAATCAAAAATGGGCGCCACCGACTGGCGAGGGCTGTGATCCATCATCGTGATCACGCGTTCCACTGTATCGGACTTGGCCAGCACCTGCTGTGCCAGATCAATGCATGATTTGGGCGCCTTAAACACATCGGCCGGCTGCGGGCTGCCTTCAGTGTTGTGAATCAGCAGTGCATAGGCCACGTCAAGCGGTGCACGAAGCATGGCAGCCCGATCCAACGCCTGGCACGTGGCTTTCGAGACGGATGCTAGGCGTGGATGCAGCTCCTGCCAAGCGTGACAGGATTGAAGCACATGGATCATGCGTGACGGCGAGGACTCCACCAAACCTTTGGCCAGTTCTTGCCACACCCGCTCGGCGACAAGCGCTGTGACCTCACCGTGATCCACCATCGATCTGCACAGCACTAAGGTTTCGGCAGCCACTTCAACCTCAGGCCAACGCGCTGCGAAGCGGGCCAGACGAAGCACGCGCACGGGGTCTTCAGCAAATGCAGGCCCGATGTGGCGAAGAAGGCCTGCCCGAAGATCAGAAATGCCGTGAAAGGGATCAATCAATTCGCCACCACGTGACAATGCGATGGCATTCACGGTGAGATCACGGCGGATCAGATCCTCTTCCAGTGAGACACTGGGATCTGCATTGAATACAAAGCCCTTGTAACCGCGGCCGGTTTTTCGCTCGGTGCGAGCCAGTGCATATTCATTGTGCGTGACCGGATGAAGAAACACGGGAAAGTCACTTCCCACGGGCTTGAATCCCGCCTTCACCATAGATTCGGGTGTTGCCCCTACGACCACAAAATCACGGTCAACGCTGGCGTTGCCTGAGAGACCATCCCGGACCGCACCCCCAACGCAATAGACTTTGGCTGAAGGCGGTAACAGCTCAAGCAAGGGATCGGCAGCCGACAGCTCCGCCCGCAGCCGGGCTAACTCCTGCGATTCCGTATCAACAAAACGATCAGGTTTTTGCACGTCGATCAGACAGCCTTCCGCGCGGGGATTCCTTACCCAGATACGTGGGCGCTACAGCGTGAATCGACAGCGGATGTTCAATGCCAAGATCGGGTGACATGGGCGCGCTCCCAACATTCGGCACGCTGGCTGAAGCCAGGTTGTCGCGTGACATCAGCGGCCGGCCAGGGAGATTTTCCATGATCCATGCCTGCACCCAGGCCGCACTGTCGGGGAGCGGGATGATCGGCCGCGGGCAGCCTGCATACACGCCCGCCCAATGCACCAATTCATACAGCGTGAGTACATCAGGGCCCACGCACTCATAATTTTTACCGATCGTCGCAGGGCGCTCCAGGCAGTTGGCAACAGCGGTGGCCAAATCGCGTACATCGATAGGCTGGAACCGGGCATGCGGTGTGGCCAGAGGCACGACCGGCGCCAATGTTTGGAGTTTGGCGAAGAGATTCATGAAGTTATCTTCTGCACCAAAAACCACTGAAGGTCGCAAAATCGTGACATCAATGTTCTGGTTTGCACGCAAGGCCGCCTCACCCGCTGCTTTGGAGCGAAGGTACATGGATGGGGCGTGGTCCGCTGCGCCCAGGGCACTGATGTGCACGAGGCGACGGATTTTTCTGCGATTCATGCACCGAGCAATACGCGCGGGCAGCTTGACGTGGGCCGCATCGAAGTCCGGGCCCCAAGGTTTGCCGGTCTTGCTGTGAAGCACACCCACAAGATTCACCACCGCATCTGCATTTTCCAGGGCCTCGTAGAGTGCGGCCTCATCGTTGGGATTGGCCTCCACAATTTCAATGCGAGGCAGCAGCCACAAGGCGCGTGAGCGCTCGCGGCTTCGGGTAATCACACGCACTGACTTTCCACGTGAGATCAGTGTCGCCGCAAGCGCGCGGCCGATAAACCCAGATCCTCCAACAATAACAACATCAGCATGCAGTAACGCCATGATTTATCTCCGGCATGGAACGGGGCAAACGTTCAAGATGCGTTGTTGGCCCGTTCATTTGGGTTAACGCGCCCAAGCAGTTCTCGTAATGATGGAACAGTGCCACCATTATGAACCGCATGGTAGAGCACCGCATTGGTGAGGACGCGCTTGACATAGTCCCGGGTCTCGGGAAAGGGAATCGACTCTGCGAAGGCGGCGCCATCAATGGTCTTGGGCAGGGCGGCGCGCCATGACACGGCCCGTGAGGGGCCGGCGTTGTAGGCCGCCGATGCCAGAAGCGCAGAGCCACCAAATCGATCGTGCAGCTGGCGCATATACGTTGTACCCAATTTCACATTGGTGTTGACATCGGCTAGCCGCAGCCCGCCACCTGTTTTCATTCCCACACTTTTAGCGAGCATTTTTCCAGTGGCCGGCATGATCTGCATCAGGCCGGTCGCACCCACCGGCGATTTCACATCGGGAATAAAACGCGATTCCTGTCGAATCAGGCCCAATACCCACCAAGGATCAAGACGCTGTTCTTTGGCGGCCGGTAACACAGCCTCTTTAAACGGGGTCGGAAACCGAAGGCTGAAATCATGCTCTTGCTGCGTGCGGTCTGCGGCCGCAATCATTCGGTCGTAGAAACCGGATTTGCGAGCGTGCAATGCGGCCAAAATCAATTCGTTGTCGTTTCGGCCGCGCATCGCAAACGACCACTCGGAGACGGCTTCTGCCCGCAACCCTGCCCGCAACAGGGCATAGCTTCTG
>JBDLRC010000170.1:0-3216 GCA_039800265.1 Pseudomonadota bacterium | reverse complement strand
TCCAGGCTGCTTAACGCCTCGGCAGCCGACTGCAGGGCCGGAACATAGGCATCGCAGGCGATCAGTAATTCGTCAAAGAGTTGTTTTTCTCGGGCCAGCGCACGTTCATTGGCCGACAATGCTTTTTCTTCAAAGGCTTTGAGTTCTGGCGTGATGAACCGCTCGGCATTTTTGAGTGTCTGCCGTCGCTGGTAATCGGTGGGCGTTTTGGCGAGTTGGCCAGCGGTGATCTCAATGTAGTAGCCATGCACGGCATTAAAGCCCACCTTCAGATTGGCAATGCCGGTGCGCTCCCGCTCGCGTGTTTCCATGGCCAGTAAAAACGCACCGCTGTCGGTCTGAATCGAACGCAATTCATCCAGGAGTGCATCAAACCCTTGCCGTATTACGCCGCCATCGCGCAGGGTAAGGCCGCATTGATCATCGATGGCCTGCGCAAGGTGCGCGTGGCAGTTCTGAAGCGCATCGGGTGAAAGCGACTGGTGTATCGCCTGAAGCGCAGGCGGAAGGGCCCCGGCATTGGCGCTGGCCTGGGCCAGCTGGTCGCGCACTTGGCGCAGTGCCTCCAGTGATTGTTTCAACGAGAGGCATTCGCGGGGCTTTACATTGCGAAGGCTAATGCGGCCTGCAATCCGCCCGATGTCCGAGATGCTCTGAAATTGCTCGCGCAGGTGGCCGATCAATCCCTGTTGCTGCTCAACATTAGCCAGCCAGCCGATGGCCTCTTGGCGTGTTTGCGTTGCGGTGTTGTGCCGAAGCGGTGCCGTCATCCACTGGCGCAGTTTGCGGCTTCCTGCGGCCAACATGCAGCGGTCCATGGTCGAGAGCAGGGTGCCCTGCGCAGGCGCATCGGTAAAGAGCGGTGTGACCAGTTCGAGTGTGCGTCGTGCAATCGCATCGATCACGACGGTGTCATCGCTGCGAAACGGTGTGGGGGCCTGAAGGTGGGTGAGTGCCCGGCCTTGGCTTTTTTCGGCATACGACAAGAGCGCTGCAATGGCCCGTAATGCAAGCGTGGCGCCCTCAAGCTCAAACGCAGCCAGTGTTGCGACACGCAGCCGTTGCTTTAAGAGCTCGCTTCCGCGGCCTGCATCGAACTCCCATGCCGGCCGAAGGGTAACGACACTGGAGATCACGCCGGTAAGTGCTGCAGCGTGTTGGCGAAGCCGCGAGGTCTCATTGATCAGCACCTCTGCAGGTGCGATCTGAGACAGCAGCCCGATCCATGCGGCGTGATGTTCGAGCGTCTCTGCGGCCGAGGTGCCGTCGCTGTTTGTCGCTTCGGATGCGGGGGCCGATGCGCCGCTTGCCTGTGGTGCGGTCATGGTGAGCTGCGACCAGAAGAGCTCGCCACTGGCCACATCGCACCAGGCCACTGCGGCCTGTGTGCCATCGATCTCTACCGCGGCACACCAGGCCTGCGCACGGTCGGGAATCAATCCCGCTTCGTTCAGGGTGCCGGGCGTGATCACGCGAAGGACTTTGCGCTCCACCGGCCCCTTGGAGGTGGCCGGGTCGCCGATCTGCTCGCAGATCGCTACCGAATGGCCTTTGGCAACGAGTTTTGCCAGGTAGCCTTCTGCCGAATGAAATGGCACGCCGGCCATGGTGATCGGTGACCCATTGCTCTGGCCGCGGGTGGTCAGCGTGATGCCCAGCAGACGCGATGCGGTCTTTGCATCGTCAAAAAACAATTCGTAGAAATCGCCCATGCGGTAAAAGACCAGCATGTCGGGGTACTCGGCCTTCACGGCCAAGTACTGGCGCATCATGGGTGTGTGTTGCGTGGTGCTCATGCGTGGGCAATCAAAATGACTCTAGGCGCGTCGCACAGTGCGCGAGACAAGCCCGGGCGCGTTAGCGCCGGTCCATGGCAGCCTTCGCGGCCAATCCCTTTTTGGGCTCGGGCAGCGCGTAGCGTGAAAGCAGGGTGACCATCTGGCCGAAAATTTTGGGCGAGGCGGCAATGATGTTTTCATGAAACAAGTAATCGGCATCGCCTTTAAAGTTGCCGACCAGTCCGCCGGCCTCGGTGATCAGCAGGCTTCCGGCGGCGGCATCCCAGGGCATCAGCCCCATCTCAAAAAACCCATCCAGCCGGCCGCAGGCCACATAGGCCAGATCCAGCGATGCAGCACCCGGCCGGCGCAGGCCCGCGGTTTTTTGCGTGAGCTCTTTAAACATCGAGACATAGAGCTCGAGGCTGTCGAAGTCGCGAAACGGAAATCCGGTACCGATCAGACAGTCGTCGAGTTTTTCGCGGCTGCTTACTCGGATACGCCGATCATTCAGCATCGCCCCTTTGCCTTTTGAGGCGACAAATAAATCGTTGTGCACGGGGTCATAGATCACGGCCTGCGTGATCTGGCCTCGGAACGACAGGCCAATCGAGACCGCGTACTGCGGAAAGCCATGAATGAAATTGGTGGTGCCGTCCAAGGGATCGATGATCCAGACGTACTCTGATTTGGCGGCTGCCTTAGCCCGAGCGCCTGCACCTGCTGTGCCGGTCTCCTCGCCCAGAAAGTCGTGGTCGGGATAGGCTTTTGATAAGACCTCGATGATGGCGGCTTCGGCCATCTGATCGACTTCGGTCACAAAGTCGTTGGGCGCCTTGCGTCCAATGCGCAGTAAATCCAGGTCAAGGCTTGCGCGATTAATGATGGCGCCTGCGCGGCGGGCAGCTTTCACTGCCGTGTTCAGCAAAGGATGCATGGTCGGGTCTTTTTAAGGAGCGGGATAAAACAGGGCATGATTGCGCCCATGGGTGATTTTAGGCGTTTTCAGTCGCTGCTTTCGCGGGTCCGGTTTGTGTTGGCCAACCCTAGCCATCCGGGCAACGTAGGGGCCACGGCCCGGGCTATGCAGGCCATGGGCCTGACCGACTTGCGGCTCGTCGACCCCGAAGATCCCAAGATCGCGCAGCGCGCCGATGCGGTCGCGCTCTCTTCGGGCGCCGCCCTGGTGCTTGGTGGCGCCAAGGTGCAGGGGCTTGATGAGGCCCTGGCCGGCACCACTTGGCGCTGTGCATTAAGCGCTCGCACACGCGAGTTCGAGCCTCCCCGCCTTACCCTTGAGCAGGCCTGTGATCAGGTGCTGGACCATATGAATGGCTTTGAGCATGGCCAGGCCGCCTTTGTGTTTGGGGCCGAGCGGCATGGGCTTACCAATGATCAGGTGCTGGCCTGTACGCATGTCTGCAGTCTGGATGTCGAA
>JBDLRC010000169.1:0-12668 GCA_039800265.1 Pseudomonadota bacterium | reverse complement strand
CATGCTCGGCATCGGTGGAAAACAGATCTGCGTGAATCGCATCTGTGAGCTCAGGACGCTGGCACAACAGCGGCCCACCCACCATGATGCGCAGCGCGGGGTTTTTGGATTGTCCGCGCATATCCGAGATGAACTCATTGATGGGCGCAATTTGAGCCTCGGACCCAAGGGACAGCCCGGCAATATCAAACGCTTCTTCGTGGACAGTCTGCAGAATCAGATCGCGATGGGCTGCGGGCTCTCCCCAGACTCTCCAGCCGGCTCGGCGGAAGAATTCGGCGACCATCAGTACACCGAGCGTGTGTTGGGATCCGGGAACAGGCATCAACATGATGGAATGCGATTTTCCCTGAAAATGACGCTCATCCGCTTGGAAGCTGGGACTGAGGTCATGCATAACCTGCTGCATGCGCCACAGCGCGACGGTGATTTGCGTGAAGTCGCAGTCGTCTTGAGCCCACATGTGGTCAAGCCGGCGGGCGGCGGGGCTGATGAGGTCAAGGTAGACGGTGTCAAGGGAAACGCCGCGATGGCGCACCGATTCAATAAAGTTGCGACATGCTGAGGCATCGCGATGCAATGCGATATTCGTGAAATCGAGCACCTCCGAGGGCTCAACCCGAGGGGCGTCCGACCCCCCGCAACCAGGATGTTCCTCGCCACGGTAAGTGGCCATCAGGCGGGGAATGATTTCGGCCTCAAGCGTCCGAACCAGCCAGTCCATCGTCTTTCTCCGTATGACTATTAATGATAGTGAGCATTAATTTACTTTTTGTCGGTGACGACGCCATGTGGCCAAATCGGAGGGCAAGGTACGGAGGGCGCTGCGGCCCCGCCCGACGGGTCTCATTTCCTTGTCAAAGACAGGCGTAGAGATACGCCCCATCCTTCCATTTGTCAAGGACAATTGATGTCAAATTAAGTTGACAGTCTGGGTTGCCAGTTCTAGAGTGGGTCTTAGGAAACAAGGCCAATCCCAGGACACCCACGTGACCCCGTCAAAACCTCTGTACACCCCCGAAGAACGCCGTCGGCGCGATGAGACGCCGTGGACGATCGTGCAGGGAATCTTGGCGCCGGTTCAGTTTGTGGTGTTCATCGTCAGCACCATTTTGGTGATTCGCTTCTTGATGACCGGTGAGGGCGAATCCGTGGCGACGGCCTCCGTCGTGTTTAAGACATTTCTGCTTTACACGATCATGGTCACGGGCTGCATCTGGGAAAAGGTCGTCTTTGGAAAGTATTTGTTTGCGGCCGCCTTTTTCTGGGAAGACGTGTTCAGCATGTTGGTGTTGGCGTTGCATACCGCCTACTTACTGGCGCTGATGGGCAACTGGCTCTCCGTGGTGCAGCTGATGCTGCTGGCATTGGCCGCCTACTTAGCCTATGTCATCAATGCCACGCAATTTCTCCTCAAACTGCGCGCGGCGCGCCTTCAGCAGCAGCGCGAGACACTATTGCGTGAGGCTACCGCATGAACAATGCCGTGAATTTCACACCGGTGACGGTGAACTTTCCGACACGCGGCGGCTGCACCGACACACCCGTGCTGCGCGAGCGCGGCCAGCGTGAGGTCTTTTGTGGGCTGACCGGCATCATCTGGCTGCATCGAAAAATTCAAGATGCATTTTTCTTGGTGGTAGGGTCGCGCACTTGCGCGCACCTGATCCAATCGGCCGCCGGAGTGATGATCTTTGCAGAGCCAAGATTTGCAACGGCCATCATTGATGACCGCGATCTGGCGGGACTTGCTGATGCCAACGATGAGTTGGATCGTGTCGTGGCCCGACTTCTCGAACGTCGACCCGATATACGCATGCTTTTTTTGGTGGGCTCTTGCCCATCCGAAGTCATCAAACTTGATCTTGGGCGCGCCGCACAGCGGCTTCATCACCGCTTTTCACCGAAGGTCTCGGTGTTGAATTACTCAGGAAGCGGCATTGAAACCACATTCACACAGGGCGAAGACGCCTGCCTCGCCGCGCTGGTGCCGATGCTGCCTGAACAATCGGTGCAGGCCCCGCCGCAGCTCATGATTGTTGGCACCTTGGCCGACGTAGTGGAAGATCAGTTTCAACGTTTTTTCAGCGCGATGGGCATTGGTCCCGTGGTGAGCCTTCCCTCGCGTCGCTCGACCGAGTTGCCCAGTGTGGGTCCCACCACAAAATTCATTCTCGCCCAGCCGTTTCTCGGTGACACCGCCCGTGCCTTAGAGGCACGTGGTGCGCAGCGTATTGCCGCACCTTTCCCGTTGGGGGTGGAAGGCACAACCCTATGGCTATCGGCCATCGCTGCCGAGTGGGGTGTGGATCAGTCCCACTTTGACGCCACGATTGCAGCCGCCCGTGATCGGGCGCAGATGGCAGTAGCCCGGTGCCGTGCAACCCTTGAAGGCAAGCGGATCTTTTTCTTTCCGGACTCACAGCTGGAAGTGCCGTTAGCCCGATTTTTATCCCGCGAGCTGGGCATGCAGACCACCGAGGTCGGTTCACCGTATTTGCACCGTCAGCATCTTGCCGAGGAATTGGCAATGTTGCCCGAGGGCACCGTGCTCTCTGAAGGTCAAGATGTTGAGGCGCAACTGGAGCGTTGCCGGGCCGCATCGCCCGACATCATTGTCTGTGGACTTGGCCTGGCGAACCCGCTTGAACAAGAAGGATTTACGACCAAATGGTCCATCGAGTTGGTCTTTTCTCCGATTCAGGGCTTTGATCAGGCAGCCGATCTTGCCGAGCTTTTCCAGCGGCCGTTGCGACGACGTGCGTTGTTGGCAACAGGGCGGACCGCAGTGGGGCAGGCACCAGGGGAGGCAGCGCGATGAAGCTGACGCTCTGGACGTATGAAGGCCCTCCGCATGTGGGTGCCATGCGCGTGGCCACCGCCATGCGCGATGTCCACTATGTGCTGCATGCGCCGCAAGGTGATACCTATGCCGATCTGTTGTTCACCATGATAGAGCGACTGCCGCGCCGTCCGCCCGTCACATACACCACATTTCAGGCGCGTGATCTGGGCAAAGATACTGCCGAGTTGTTCAAGACGGCGTGCCACGATGCTGTGCATCGTTTTCAGCCGCAGGCCTTGATGGTGGGATCATCGTGCACGGCGGAGCTGATTCAAGACGATCCGGCGGGCCTTGCCCATGCGCTGGCCTTGCCTATTCCCGTGGTGCCTTTGGAGCTTCCTTCGTACCAGCGCAAAGAAAACTGGGGCGCTTCGGAGACGTTCTATCAGCTGGTGCGCACGATGTGCCAGGGCAAAACACGTGCACGCCGTGCCTCGGTAAGGCCCCGTTGCAATCTTCTTGGGCCGACGGCGTTGGGCTTTCGTCATCGTGACGATGTCACGGAGATCACGCGTCTCTTGGATCATATGGGCATCGATGTGTCCGTGGTGGCGCCGTTGAATGCATCACCGGCCGACTTGGCGGCATTGATGGATGCTGATTTCAACGTGGTGTTGTATCCCGAGACGGCCATGCAGGTGGCCACATGGCTCGAGCGGCAATTTGGAATGAAGTACACCAAGGTAGTGCCGATCGGCCTGAATGCGACGCGCGAATTTATTTCTGAAGTTGCAGCACTGGCTGGCCTTGATGGCCCGGCTGTGGCCGAACGTGGCGCCCGCGCAGGATGGTATTCACGGTCGGTGGATTCCACGTACCTCACCGGCAAGCGAGTCTATATCTTCGGTGATGCAACCCATGCGGTCGCGGCAGCGCGCGTTGCCACAGAGGAGATGGGGTTTACGGTGGTGGGGCTGGGTACCTACAGTCGAGAGTTCGCGCGCGAGGTGCGCGAAGCCGCCAAGCTCTACAAGGTCGAGGCCCTGATCACCGACGACTATCTCGATGTCGAGCAACAAGTGGCCGACCTGCATCCCGAGCTGGTGCTTGGGACACAGATGGAACGTCACATTGCAAAGCGGCTGGCCATACCTTGTGCAGTTATTTCTGCACCGGTGCACGTGCAAGATTTTCCTGCCCGCTACTCACCCCAGATGGGGTTTGAAGGGGCAAACGTACTGTTCGATACGTGGATCCATCCATTGATGATGGGGCTCGAGGAGCACCTGATTCATATGTTCCGAGAAGACTTTGAATTTCACGATGGTGCGGCTCCGTCGCATCTCGGCCATGGAGGCCATCGAGATTCAGGGGTTCCATCGGCCGATGCCGCTGATCACGGTGATGCCGATGTGGCGGTCTTGGCCGAGCGGGTGACCCAGGCGGCCAGTGCGGCTGCAATGGCTACTGCCGCGACGGCAGATGCGGGCCGTGACAATGCGCCCGCCGTCTGGACAGACGACGCACAAAAAGAGTTAAACAAAATTCCATTCTTTGTCCGCGGTAAAGCCCGGCGGAACACGGAGCGTTATGCGCACGAGCGCAGTATTTCCCCGATTACGGTCGAGACACTCTACGATGCCAAAGCCCACTTCAGCCGATAGCCGCGTGAGTGGTGCGGCCGCCTCGGGCGCATCGACTGCGATGCGCGTCACGATCGTGACCATGGACACGCATCTGGCTACGGCCACCGGCCGTGCCCGAGCACGATTGATGAAACAGCTGCCTGGGCTTTCACTGACCATGCATGCCGCATCGGAGTGGGCCAACGACGAAAAGCTGCTCCATGACTGCGTGGCTGATATTGAGCAGGCTGACATTGTGGTGGTCACCATGCTCTTTATGGAGGACCACTTTCTTCCAATCCTGCCCGCTTTAGAGGCACGCCGTGAGCGGTGTGATGCCATGGTCTGTGCAATGTCTGCGGCAGAGGTTGTTCGCCTTACTCGGCTCGGCAAGTTTGATATGAGCAAGCCGGCATCAGGGTTGACCGCATTGCTCAAACGTTTGCGGGGTAACAAAGACAAAACAAGCACCGGCGGCGCAGCGCAGATGAAGATGCTGCGACGTGTTCCCAAGCTGTTGCGCTTTATTCCAGGTACGGCACAGGATGTGCGGTCCTATTTCTTGTCGCTGCAATATTGGCTAGGCGGATCAGAAGAAAACATGTTCAACATGATTCGATTTCTGATCAATAAATACGCCAGCGGTCCGCGCGTAGCGCTTCGCGGGCTGGATGACCCGCCGCTACCGGTGGAGTACCCCGATCTTGGGGTCTATCACCCGCGGCTGAAGTCGCGCATGTCGGATAACGTTGCTGCGTTGCCGCTCGTCGTGCCGTCATCCAAAGCCAAGGGTAAGGTCGGCCTGCTTCTGCTGCGCTCGTATCTCTTGTCGGGTAACTCTGGCCATTACGACGGTGTGATCACCGCGCTTGAGGCTCAAGGCCTGCAGGTGGTGCCGGCGTTTGCTGCAGGCCTTGATGCACGGCCTGCTGTCGAGTCATTTTTTATGCATAACGGGCAGGCCACGGTCGATGCCGTGGTCTCGCTGTCGGGATTCTCATTGGTGGGCGGCCCCGCGTACAACGATGCGCGTGCCGCAGAGCAGATGTTGGCCCAGCTCGACGTGCCCTATATCGCGGCACATCCGGTTGAGTTCCAGTCGCTCGATCAGTGGGGAGAGTCCGAGCGTGGCCTCTTGCCCGTGGAGAGCACCATCATGGTTGCCATTCCTGAGCTCGATGGCGCCACAACACCGATGGTCTTTGGGGGCCGTGCCGGCCAGCCAGGAAGTCAATGCAGCGGGTGTCATGAGCACTGCGCGTTTACACAGGCCCATAACACGCAAGACATGCACACGTGCAGCGAGCGTGCCCACATGCTGGCCTCGCGCGTCGCCAAGATGGTCGCATTGCGCAAGAGTCAGCGTGCTGAGCGACGCATTGCATTGGTGATTTTTAACTTTCCGCCCAATGCCGGCAATACGGGGACCGCCGCCTACCTGTCGGTGTTTGAGTCGTTATTGAATGTCATGCGTGCCATGCGTGAGCGTGGTTACACGGTAGAAATTCCTGCCAGCGTCGAGGCCCTTCGTGATGCGGTCATTCTGGGAAATAAAGATCAATACGGCGCCGACGCAAACGTCCACACCACGATCGATGTCGATGACCATGTACGGCGTGAGCGTTGGCTCAACGACATCGAGCAGGCGTGGGGTCCTGCACCGGGCAAGCATCTCACCAATGGCAGATCCATGTTTGTGCTTGGAAAGCAATTCGGCAACCTCTTGGTCACCATTCAGCCCAGCATGGGTTACGAGGGCGATCCAATGCGGCTACTGTTTGAGCAGGGCTTTGCTCCGACCCATGCGTTTTCTGCCAATTACCGTTACCTGCGTGAAGACTTCGCTGCCCATGCGGTGCTGCATTTCGGCACCCATGGTGCCTTGGAGTTCATGCCGGGCAAGCAGTCGGGCCTGTCGGGTGCCTGTTGGCCGGACCGGCTGATTTCCGATCTGCCTAATTTTTACCTTTACGCATCCAACAACCCTTCAGAGGGTGCGATCGCAAAGCGTCGCGCAGGTGCCACGCTGATCAGTTACCTTACGCCGCCTGTGGCGCAGGCAGGTCTTTACCGCGGGCTTCAGGACTTGAAGTCCTCGATCGATCGGTGGCGAATGCTTGAGCCCGACGCCCTTGACCGCGCCGAGACTGCAGCGCTTGTCCAGGCCCAGGCAGCTGAGCTTGATCTTGCGCTCGCCGAGCCCCTCTGGTCAGTTGCATCAGGGCCAACAGATGAGCAGCGCGTGGACCGTCGCAGCGAGGCTGACCGTGCGATTCAAAAACTCTACGATGATGTGATTGAGCTTGAGTACACGCTCATACCGCATGGCCTGCACGTAGTTGGCGGCATGATGGACGAAGAGCAGCGCACCGATATGCTTATGTCGATTGCCGAGGCCTCGAAAGGCATCGTGCTTGATCGGAAGTCGGTCGGTGGATTGGTCCGTGGGGATACGCCGGAAGAGGCCGCCGCACGCAATTTCGCGCAGCCGGACAATCTCGTGGCCATCATGCAAGAACTCCAGCAGGCCGATCGTATGCTGATGGAAGAGACTGAGATTGAGGGCATCTTAAAGGCGCTCGATGGACAGTTCATTCGGCCTGCACCTGGCGGGGATCTGCTGCGCACACCCGAGGTGCTGCCCACAGGCCGCAATCTGCACGGGTTTGATCCCTTCAAAATTCCAAGTGCCTTTGCCGTTCGCGACGGTGCGCGGCAGGCCCAAAAACTAATCGACCGTTATGTGGCCGATGGCCATGCACTGCCGGAGTCGGTGGCGATGGTGCTCTGGGGTACCGACAATCTGAAGACCGAGGGCAGTCCGATCGCCCAGGCCTTGTACCTCATGGGCGCCGAGCCTCGGTTTGACAGCTACGGCCGTGTGGCCGGAGCCCAGCTGCTGCCTCTGTCTCAGGTAGGGCGTCCACGCATTGATGTGGTGATCACGCTGTCAGGCATCTTCCGGGATCTCATGCCGTTGCAAATCAAAATGCTGGCCGAGGCCGCGTACCTCTGTGCATCGGCCGACGAGCCTGCAGAACAGAACTTTGTCCGCAAACACGCCTTGGCGTATCAGCAAGAGCATCAGTGCTCACTGGAGGAAGCGGCACTAAGGGTGTACGGCAATGCCGAGGGCGCCTACGGTGCCAACGTCAATAACCTGATCGAAAACAGCCGATGGGATGAGGAAGACGAGCTGGCCGAGACCTACTCACGCCGAAAAGGTTTTGCATACGGCCGAAGTGGTCGACCCATGAAGCAGCCTGCTTTGCTTCAGAGCGTATTGAAAAATGTTCAGCTCACCTATCAAAACCTCGATTCGGTAGAGCTCGGTGTGACCACGGTCGACAACTACTTTGACACCTTAGGTGGCATCACCGGCGCAGTGAAACGGGCGAAAGGCGGCGTCGCACCCCCGGTCTACATTGGCGACCAGACCAAAGGTGATGGCACTGTGCGTACGCTGTCGGAGCAGGTTGCCCTGGAAACGCGTACACGCATGCTCAATCCGAAATGGTACGAGGGCATGCTCAAGCACGGCTACGAGGGCGTGCGGCAGATCGAAGTTCACATCACCAACACCATGGGCTGGTCGGCAACGACCGGTCAGGTGCAGCCCTGGGTCTATCAACAGCTGACCCAGACCTTCATGCTGGACCCAGAAATGCGGGACCGCTTGGCCAAACTCAATCCCACCGCATCGGCCAAAGTGGCCAATCGGTTGCTGGAGGCCTCCGAGCGTCAATTCTGGAATCCCGATGAAAAAACACTGGCCGCATTGCGTCAGGCCGGAGAAGAACTAGAAGACCGCCTTGAAGGCGTCTATGAGGGAGCATCATCATGAACGTAGCAACCGTGCCGTTTTCCGAGATCAAGCGTTCGGGGGGCCGACCCGATGGCGAGGGCAGTGTCCAGGTCCAGCTCGATCCCACGATGAAAATTGGTAATGCCAAGGTCTTTGCCGTGTATGGCAAGGGTGGCATCGGCAAAAGCACAACGTCATCGAATCTTTCGGTGGCATTTTCCAAGCTGGGCAAGCGTGTGCTGCAGATCGGCTGCGATCCGAAGCACGATTCGACATTCACATTGACCAAAAAACTCATGCCCACGGTCATTGATGTATTGGAGACCGTTGACTTTCATACCGAAGAGCTTCGCATCGAGGATTTTGTGTTCGAAGGCTACAACGGTGTGATGTGCGTTGAAGCCGGCGGTCCGCCCGCCGGTACCGGCTGCGGCGGTTACGTGGTGGGTCAAACCGTGAAACTGTTGAAGGAACATCATCTGCTTGATGACACCGATGTCGTGATTTTCGATGTATTGGGCGATGTGGTGTGCGGCGGATTCGCAGCGCCGCTGCAGCATGCCGAGCGTGCCTTGATCGTAACGGCCAACGACTTTGATTCGATCTTTGCGATGAACCGAATCGTGCAGGCTATTGGTGCCAAGTCGAAGAATTATCGCGTGCGCTTAGGCGGCGTGATTGCCAACCGCAGCGCGGCCACAGATCAGATCGACAAATTTAATGAGCAAATTGGCCTAAAAACGATGGCCCATTTCCCAGACCTTGATGTGATTCGCCGCAGTCGACTCAAAAAATCAACCCTGTTTGAGATGGAAGAGTCCCCCGAGTTGCTTCGGGTGCAAGAGGAATACCTTCGTCTGGCCGATAAGCTCTGGATGGGTGTCGACCCCTTGAATGCCGAGCCCATGAAAGACCGCGATATTTTTGATTTGCTGGGGTTTGATTGAGCCGACGCATCGGGCTTAAGGACCATCACGCCATGAACTCATCGACCCCGACGACCTATCTGAAGCAGCGCGATCGCATCGAGCATTATTTTGATCGTACCGCCGCAGACACCTGGGCCCGCCTGACGTCCACGGCTCCGGTGAGTGGTGTCCGCGCGACTGTGCGGGCCGGACGGGATCGTATGCGTTCCACGCTGTTGTCATGGCTTCCGGAAGACCTGCGCGGTCAGCGTCTGCTTGATGCGGGCTGCGGCACCGGTGCGCTGGCCATCGAGGCTGCACGGCGCGGGGCCCATGTGGTGGCCATTGATCTCTCGCCAACCTTGGTCAATCTTGCCCGCACACGAACACCCGATGATCTTGGCCATGGCCAGATCGAATTTTTGTCGGGCGATATGTTTGATCCCGCGCTTGGTGAGTTTGATGTTGTCGTGGGTATGGATTCGCTCATCCACTACCGGCCCGTGGATATGGTGGGCATTTTGTCGGGCTTCGCTGCTCGCACGCGTCATGCGATCTTGTTTACATTTCCGCCCAAAAATCTTGCCTTGTCCGCCATGATCACGGTGGGGAAACTCTTTCCCCGCAAGGATCGGGCACCGTTCATTCAGCCGGTGTCGTACCAGTCTCTGACCGCCCGTATTACCGATGCCGCAGCGTTATCGGAATTTGCGCTTGGCCGCACGGAAAAGATTTCCAGCGGGTTTTATACCTCTCAGGCCTTGCAGCTGATCAGGCGGAAATCATGACCACGACCACCAAGCGATCCTGGCGCAAGTGGACCCGGGTCAGCCCGCGTTTTCTGCCCTTTGCAGATGTGGCAACCCATGAGCTGCCGTTGTGGCGTCTTTTTCAGCTGTCGCTGTTCCAGGTGTCGGTGGGCATGTGCACAGCACTGCTGATCGGCACATTGAATCGCGTCATGATTGTCGAGCTGGGCGTTGGGGCCTGGCTTGTCGCGATCATGGTGGCCCTGCCATTGGTTTTCGCTCCATTTCGTGCGCTGCTGGGCTTTAAATCCGATACCCACAGATCGGTGCTTGGCTGGCGACGTGTTCCTTACATCTGGCTTGGCACGCTGTTTCAGTTCAGCGGCTTGTCCATCATGCCGTTTGCATTGATTGTTCTTTCAGGCGACAGCAGCTGGCCGGCGTGGATCGCCGTGCTGGCCACAGGGCTTGCATTCCTGTTGGTCGGCATGGGGCTGCAAACCACGCAGACGGCCGGCCTGGCGCTCGCGACTGATATCGCTCCCACGGAGGCGCGTCCGCGTGTCGTCGCCATGATGTATGCCATGTTTTTAGTGGGCATGGTGGCCAGCGGCCTTATTTTTGCGGTCTTATTAAGCGACTTTACTCAGGTCACGCTGATTAAAGTGATTCAAGGTGCAGCAGGTGTCAGTGCTGTGTTAAACGTCGTCGCGTTGTGGAAACAAGAGGCACGCGACCCGTCGCGCACGTCGGCGGCAATTGCACGGCCAAGTTTTCAGCAGACATGGAAGACATTCTCGGGCCAGCCCCACACCCTGCGTTATCTTTTAGCCCTTGGGCTTGGCACGTCTGCATTTTCGATGCAAGACATCATTCTGGAGCCCTATGGCGGTGAAGTGTTAGGTCTGTCCGTGTCGGCCACCACCGTTCTGACCGCCATGATGGCATCGGGCTCGTTGGTTGCATTTGCGATGGCCGCCCGGTGGCTTAGCCGGGGCATGAATCCCTATCGCCTATCTGCCCTCGGCGCAATCGCAGGGCTGGTGGCATTTTCATGTGTCATTTTCTCTGAGCCATTTCAAGAACCTCATCTGTTTCGTCTGGGTACGGTCTTGATCGGATTTGGTGCAGGCCTTTTTTCAGTGGGCACGCTCACGGCTGCCATGAATCTTGAGGCCAACGATGGGCTTGCGCATTTCGGCGCGCGGGGTCTGGTGATTGGCGCCTGGGGCGCCGTGGTGGCCACAGCGACGGGCGTCTCCATGGCGTTGGGCGGTGCGCTGCGCGATCTGGTCTCAAGCCTTGCCGTGAAAGGTGAGATCGGTAGCGCCTTAATTCATCCGGCCACCGGTTACAGCTTTGTGTATCACCTTGAGTTGTATTTGTTGTTAGTCACGCTGATTGCAATTGGCCCATTGGTGCGCGCATCGTCGCGTTCGGTGTCCTCGGGCGATGCATCGGTTTCAAAGTTTGGTCTGGCGGAATTCCCAAGCTGACCAAATCATTTAAGGAGAACGACCATGGGAACTGGAGCAATCACACAATACATCGATGTCGCACAGATTGTGTTGTATCTATTTTGGATTTTCTTTTTCTGGCTCGTGGTCTGGCTGGTGGCAGAGGGCAAGCGTGAGGGCTATCCCCTTGAAAGCGATCGCCGCGACTATGTGGATATCCAGGGCTGGCCTGCCATTCCCAAGCCAAAGCAATACAAATTGGCAGACGGCTCCGTGATGGAAGCACCCCACAATCGCGACAAAGACGCTCCGGCACTTGCCGCACGACGCACCGGAAACTTTCCGGGCTCACCGATCGAGCCCACTGGCGACCCGATCGGCGCAGGCCTTGGGCCCGGCGCCTGGACGGCTCGGGCAGATCATCCAGACCACATGATGGACGGGTCTGTAAAGATTCGCCCTCTGCGCCTTCAGGCCGACTACAGTGTGTCGTTGAACGATGTCGATCCACGCGAGTTGCCGGTCATTGGCGCTGACAACCAAGTGGGCGGCACGGTGAAGGACCTCTGGGTGGATCGGGCAGAAATGCTGTTTCGTTACCTTGAGCTCGAGGTCGCCGGCGGCAAGCGTGTGCTCTTACCAATCCCGTTTGCGCGCATCACCAAAAAGCATGTCAAGGTCGAAGCCATTTTGGGCAGCCAGTTTGCCAGTGCCCCGGCAACCAAGCATCCTGACCAGGTGACACTGCTGGAAGAGGATCAGATCTCGGGCTACTACGGCAGTGGTCTGCTCTACGCGACACCCCACCGTCAGGAACCCTTGGTATGAGTCAGGAACTGAGCCACTCTCACGGCTACCCGCACGAGCATGAGCGGGAGCCGCAGTACGGCCTGCCTGAGCGATTGCCCCAAGATGAAGTGATGCTCTGGCAGGGCTCACCGGTATGGACATCGCTCGCCCGTCATGCTCTGCATGTCTATAAGCTTGCGGCCTACTTTGCAGTGATCATCGCAATCCGTGTGCTCACTATCCTGACCGATGGGGGCTCTGTTGAGCGGGCGACCGCAGCGGCCGTCTGGCTGTTGATCTTGTCGTCGGTAGCGTTGCTGATTTTGACGGGCATCGCCTATCTGTCGGCCCGCACCACGGTCTACACCATTACCACCAAGCGCGTGGTGATGCGTGTGGGCATTGTGCTGTCGACGACCTTTAACTTGCCGTTCAACTGCATTGCGTCTGCCGGCCTACGCCGTCAATCGGGTAACACAGGCGATATTCCCCTGGCGTTGATGGGTGGCGATCGTATCGCCTATCTTCATCTCTGGCCTCATGTGCGTCG
>JBDLRC010000168.1:0-7600 GCA_039800265.1 Pseudomonadota bacterium | reverse complement strand
TCGACACATCAAGCGCATATATGCGGCCAGAATTTTTAAGGGCAGCCCCAATCGCGAGCGTCTTGCCCCCAGCTCCCGCGCAGAAATCCACAATGAATTCACCGCGTTTGGCCGCAATCAGTTTTGCCAAAAGCTGGCTGCCAAGATCCTGCACCTCAACCCAGCCTTTCTCGAAAGCCTTGGTTTTGGCCAGCATCGGCCGGCCCTCGATACGCAAGGCCTCAGGAACCACATCGGACGGCCGCGCATCCACACCCTCCTGCGCGAGGGATGCGACCGCCTGATCGACCCGTGCAAGAAGTGTGTTGACGCGCAAATCCATCGGGGCAGGTGTGCGCATCGCCTCTTCGCAGGCATGGGCCTCATCACTGCCCAATGCCTGCTCCCATGCGCGTGCAATCCACTCAGGCGCAGCAGCCTCACGGAGTTGTGTCCAGATGCGATCTGCAAGCATGGCCCGATCGCGCGCACCAAGCTGTGGATGCCGTTTAAAAAACCCGGAGATGACCTGGTCGGCGGGATGTTCGAACCGAAGCACGCTGGCCGTTAACTGCTCGGCGAGCGCTGCAGTGCTTACGGGTTTTCGACGAGCAGGCATGGTGAGAACACATGATCAAAACGGGGTACACCATCCTGCCATTGGCCCTGATTCCAACGGAGCCTGCCCGAGATCACTGCAGCGATGGCCATCGGATACAGCCGATGCTCCGCCTTAAGCACGCGCTCGGAGAGCCGTTGGGCATCATCGCCTGGCAACACCGGCACCACTGCCTGCGCGAGGATCGGGCCGTGATCAAGCTCGGCGGTCACCGCATGCACCGTGCACCCGTGGACTTTGACCCCCGCATCCAAGGCCTGCTGATGGGTATGAAGGCCCTTGAAGGATGGCAACAGCGAAGGGTGAATATTGATCAGACGGCCCTCGAACGCGAGGCAAAACTCCGGGCTAAGAATTCGCATAAACCCGGCCAAAACCACCAGGTCCAGATGCATGGGCAGCAGCAGATCGGCCACGGCACGATCGAACGCCTCGCGCGACCCGTGCTCACGGTGTGAAATCACATGGGTCGGTATGCCGTGCTGGCGCGCATGCTCCAAGCCCTCCGCCGTGCTCTGGTTCGAGACCACCGCCACAACCTCGATCGGCCATTGGTGTTTGACCATGGCCTGCAACAGTGCGCGCAGATTCGAACCCCGGCCCGAGATCAGCACCGCGATACGGCCAGAGCGTGAATGAGGATCCGATGCGGAAGGCGTTGACATAGGCGCCTAGTGTAGCGGCACCCTATAATTCAAGATTTTGCTCATGTCGTCCAACCACCGGCCAAGATGCTGATTTTTCAAGGGATTTTTCCTCGCCACGCTCCGCCCCGAGACCGGGTGATCACCATCGGTAATTTTGATGGCGTGCACCTTGGCCATCAGGCCCTGATTGAACAGGCGGTCGGGCTCGCCCGTGAGCGTGGACTGTGCTCCACCGTGGTCACGTTTGAGCCTCACCCCAAGGCATTCTTCGCCCCCGAGCAGGCTCCCAAAAAAATTCAAGGCCTCCGCGCCAAAGCCCTTGCTCTGGCCGACCACGGCGTGGATGAATTGCGTATTTTGAAATTTCGACAGGCTCTCGCCCAGATGCCGGCAGAGGCCTTCATGCAGACGGTGTTGCACCAGAGCCTGAGGGCGCAGGCCATCGTGGTGGGCGATGATTTTTGTTTCGGAGCCAAACGACGCGGCACGATCGCCATGCTGCGTGATGCTGCAGCGGATTACGGCTGGAGTGTGCATCCGGTGGCCACGATCCTTAACCAAGGCGCGCGCGCCTCAAGCTCGGCACTGCGCGATGTGCTCGCGCGCGGAGATCTTGCTGCCGCCGCTTCACTCATGGGCCGGCCCTACGACCTTGCAGGCCACGTGATTCACGGCCGAAAACTAGGCCGAAGCATAGGCTTTCCGACACTGAATGTCGCCGTGCCGGCGAACCTGCTGCTCTCCGGCGTGTTTGTCGTAAGCGTGGAAGGCCTTGCCGAGACACCGCTGCCGGCCGTGGCCAGCCTCGGCCACCGGCCCACCACCGAACACGGGGGCAGGCTGCTGCTGGAAGTCCATGTCTTTGACTGGAGCGGTAACGCCTACGGGAAATGCGTGCGCGTCATCTTTCACGAAAAACTGCGCGGCGAAGAAAAATTTCAAGATGTCGCCGCCATGACCGATCAAATCCAACGCGATGCCGCCATGGCACGCCACTACTTCTCTCATCATGTCCACTAAATCTTCGCCCGACGCCCACCACGCCTCCGCACCGTCAGACAGCCGCGTCAATCTGCCCAAAACCAGCTTTCCCATGCGCGGCGATTTGGCCAAGCGCGAGCCGGCATGGGTACGCCAATGGCAAGAGCAAGGCGTCTACCAGCGCATCCGGACGATCAGCCGTGGCCGGCCACTGTTTGTTTTGCATGATGGCCCGCCGTACGCCAACGGCGACATTCACATCGGCCATGCGGTGAACAAAATCCTCAAAGACATGATCGTGAAATCGAAAACACTGGCGGGTTTCGATGCCCGCTATGTTCCAGGATGGGACTGCCACGGCATGCCCATCGAGATTCAGATTGAGAAACAATTTGGCAAGGGCCTTGCGACCGCCGAGGTACAGCACAAATCCCGGGCCTACGCCAAAGAACAGATCGCCCGCCAGAAAAAAGATTTCATTCGGCTCGGCGTGCTCGGTGAATGGGAACGGCCCTACACGACCATGGCACCCGAGACCGAGGCCAATGAGCTGCGCGCCTTGAAAAAAATCCTTGAAAAAGGATTCGTGTACCGCGGGCTAAAACCCGTGAACTGGTGCTTTGACTGCGGCTCGGCGTTGGCCGAGGCTGAAGTGGAATATGCCGATAAAACGGATCCTGCGGTCGATGTCGCCTTCAGTGCCGATACGGCTGCAAAAGCGCGGCTTGCGCAGGCCTTTGGTATCGATGTGCAGCAACTCTCGGGCAACGTGGCCACCGTGATCTGGACCACCACACCCTGGACACTGCCTGCCAACCAGGCCCTGAACATTCATCCCGAATTCGACTACGCTTTAGTACACGTGACGGGGCCGCATGTCGATGCGGCGCAGCGTAAATTCCCGCCGAACCAGCACCACAGGATACTGCTGCTTGCGAAAGATCGTGCCCAGGCATGCCTTACTGCCTGGGGACTCACCGGCGAGATCATGGCCACCTGTGCAGGTGCCGCGCTTACTGGAATCGCGTTTCAGCATCCCCTGTCGGCTGCTGATCCAGGCTACGCACGTGCCTCACCCATGATCGCGGCCGACTATGTCAACCTGGAGTCAGGGACCGGCATTGTTCATTGCGCACCGGCCTATGGCATTGACGATTTTCTGTCGTGCAAAGGGGCCGGCATGCGTGATGCCGACATCCTGACACCGGTGCTTGGCGATGGCGTGTACAGCGCAACATTGCCGATGTTTGGTGGCTCAAAGATCTGGGATGCCAATCCGAAAATCGTTGCGGCGCTGGCAAGCCATCAGTCCTTGATGCACTCCGAGCGTTACACCCACAGCTACATGCATTGCTGGCGTCACAAAACACCCATCATCTATCGGGCGACCAACCAGTGGTTCGCCGGCATGGACATCACACCCCACGACGGCGGCGGCACGCTACGCGAACGCGCGCTGGCCGGTGTCGATGCGACGACCTTTTATCCCGCATGGGGCAAGGCACGATTGCACGCCATGATCGCCAACCGTCCCGACTGGACCCTCTCGCGCCAGCGGCAGTGGGGCGTGCCCATGGCCTTTTTTGTGCACAAGGAAACCGGCGAGTTACACCCAAACACACCTGCGCTTCTGGAACAGATCGCCCAACGCATCGAAAAAGACGGCATCGAAGCCTGGCAATCCATCACACCGCAGGAACTCCTCGGTGCCGATGCGGATCACTACGTGAAAAACCAAGACACGCTCGATGTGTGGTTTGACTCCGGAACGACCCATGAGACCGTGCTGCGCGGCTCGCATGCCGATGCCTCGACCTTTCCGGCGGATCTCTACCTTGAGGGCAGTGATCAACACCGCGGCTGGTTCCATTCCTCGCTCTTGACCAGCTGCATGATCAACGGTGTACCGCCCTACAAGGCCCTGCTCACCCACGGCTTCGTTGTCGATGGGGAGGGCCGAAAAATGAGCAAATCGCTGGGTAATGTGATTGCCCCGCAACAGGTCTCGGACACCCTGGGAGCAGACATTCTTCGACTCTGGGTCGCCAGCACCGATTACTCGGGCGAGCTGTCGATCTCGGACACCATCCTAAAGCGCGTGGTCGAGTCGTACCGCCGTATTCGCAACACCCTGTGCTTCCTTCTGGGCAACCTATCCGACTTTCAACCCGAACAGGATGCAATTGCGATTGACCAGATGGTCGAGATCGATCGCTATGCACTGGCGCTTGTTCAACGCGTGCAGAGCGAGGTCATGAGCGATTATGAAAAGTTTTCGTTCCATCCGGCCATCTCTCGCCTCGTGACCTTCTGCTCTGAAGACCTTGGCGCCTTCTATCTGGACATTCTGAAAGACAGGCTCTACACGACAGGTGCCAATGCCCACCCACGGCGCTCCGCTCAAACTGCGCTTTATCACATCACCGAGGCCATGACCCGGCTCATGGCACCGGTGTTGTCGTTTACATCCGATGAGGCATGGCAGAGCCTTCGGTCACCCACCACGCCCACCACAATCTTCGAGCAGACCGCGCACACTATTCCAACGGTTCCGAATGCTGAGCCACTGCTTGCCAAGTGGTCACTGGTGCGCCAGGCACGGGCTGATGTGCTCAAAGCGATCGAGGTGGAACGCGAGGCGGGTCGCGTGGGATCTTCTTTACAAGCCAGCGTGCAACTCAGCGCGGGCGCTGCCATGGCCGATGCCCTTGCCACACTCGGCGACGAGCTCAAGTTCGTGATGATCACATCACAGGCCCAATGGCAGGCCGACCCAACACTGCCCGCCGATCACGTGCGTATCCGCGTAACAGCACTCACTGACCCGAAATGCGGCCGCTGCTGGCACCTGCGGGCCGATGTCGGTGCACACGCAGAGCACCCCGATCTGTGCGGCCGGTGCATCAGCAACCTGTTCGGAAAAGGCGAAGCACGTGGCATCGCCTAAGGGCTCGGGCCGCGGCATGACCGCGGGACGGTGGGCCATGGTGGCCGCGCTGCTCGTGGGCCTCGATCAACTCACAAAGCTCGTGATCGTGAACACGTATGCACTGGGCCAGCAGACGGTGGTCACCGACTGGTTCAACATCGTTCGTGTTCATAACAGCGGCGCCGCCTTCAGCTTTCTTGCCGATGCCGGCGGATGGCAGCGTTGGTTTTTTGTGGGCCTAGGCGTTGTGGCCGTGCTGTACTTGGGGTTCTTGGTGACACGGCACGCCAAACAGATCGGGTTCGCCCTTGGTGCCACCCTGATTCTGGCCGGCGCGATCGGCAACACCATTGACCGTCTGACCTGGGGCGTGGTGATCGACTTCATTGACCTCCACGCGGGTGGATGGCACTGGCCCGCCTTTAATGTGGCCGACACCTGCATCACCATCGGCGCCGCGCTCTTTATCCTTGACGAACTACGGCGTGTCCGACGAGGATGATGGCCATGGCACCCGCGCTTCATCACCGCCACTTTATTGTGGGCATCACCGGCGGTATCGCCGCCTATAAAAGCTGCGAACTGGTGCGACGGCTCATGGAGGCTGGCGCCACGGTTCAGGTCATCATGACCGCAGCAGGCACCCAGTTTGTCTCAGCGCGCACCTTCAGTGCACTGTCGGGCCGGCCCGTCTACACCGACGAGTGGTCAAGCCCACCGCGCAGTGGCCCCGCAAACGCCATGCCGCATATTGATCTGGCCCGCGAAGCCGATGCGATTCTGATCGCACCCGCAAGCGCAGATTTTCTCGCCCAGCTTGCCGGAGGACTCACCTCGAGCCTGCTGGCCACCCTATGCCTGGCCCGCGACAAGCCGCTGCTGGTTGCTCCAGCAATGAACCGTCAGATGTGGCAAAACCCTGCCACACAACGTAACGTGGCACAGCTGATCGCCGACGGAGTGGAAATACTCGGCCCTGCGAGCGGTGCCCAGGCTTGTGGTGAAACGGGCGATGGGCGCATGCTGGAACCCCACGAATTACTGGATGCATTGCTTGATCGCTTCGGTGAAGGCCGCGGGCCTTCGCCCGCCTCCAATGGGCCAAACATTCGTGGCGTGTTGCAAGACCAGCGTGTGCTGATCACCGCAGGACCCACCTTTGAACCGATTGACCCTGTCCGCGGAATCACCAATCGCTCGTCGGGCAAGATGGGTTTTGCACTTGCACGTGCCGCATCTCGAGCCGGCGCCACAGTCACCCTGATTGCAGGGCCGGTGCATCTGCCCACGCCGGATCACGTTCGCCGCATCGATGTGGTAACAGCAATCGAGATGCATGACACGGTGATGCGCGAACTGGACAACGACGGCGCGGATATCTTTATCGGTGTCGCTGCCGTGGCCGACTGGCGTGTCGACCAGGTCGCGGGCAGCAAACTCAAAAAAGAGCATGGCGGCTCGCTTGAAGGCCTGTCGTGGATCGAAAACCCCGATATTTTGGCTGCGGTGGCGCACCGCGCCGACCCGCCCTTTTGCGTTGGATTTGCTGCGGAAAGCGGATCACTGTCCGACTTGCACGGCCTACTTCAAGAAAAACGCGCGCGAAAATCAGTGCCGCTATTGATCGGCAATATTGGTGCGGAGACATTTGGCTCGGACCACAATGCCGTCGTAGTCTGCGATGCGCGCGGGACAGAACCCCTTGCATCCGCGCACAAAGACCACGTCGCCGAAGCCATCGTGGCGCGCATTGCGCACGCGTTACGCGACAACGCCTGAGTAGACTTTTCCCACCTTCTTCCTGCCACCAACCTTCACGCCCTGCCATGTCCATGAAGATCGCCGTAAAACTACTTGACGCCCGAATGAAGGATCAACTGCCGCAGTACGCCACACCCGCCTCCGCGGGCCTGGACCTTCGCGCCTGCATCGACAGCCCGATGGTCTTGGCGCCAGGAGAAACGCAGCTTATTCCCACGGGATTGGCGATCTACATTGCAGACCCCGGCTACGCCGGAATGATTCTTCCTCGGTCTGGCCTTGGCCATAAACATGGCATCGTGTTGGGCAATCTGGTCGGGCTCATCGACGCGGACTATCAGGGCCCTCTGATGGTATCGGCCTGGAATCGCAGTGCAACGGCCTTCACGCTCAATCCCATGGAGCGCCTGGCCCAACTGGTGATCGTGCCGGTGCAGCAGGTCAGCTTCTCAGTGGTGACCGAATTCGAGTCGACCGACCGGGGCACCGGCGGCTTCGGCAGCACGGGCAAACACTAGCCCGCCCGCGGCAGACACCACTACTTCAGCACGCGAAAAAGCGTGTTGAAATCATCGGTCCACGTCTTCAGCCCCGCAATCGGCTCGACAGGAATGGTTTTATGCACGATGTCGGGCGACTGCAAGAGCGTCGGGCTCTTGCTGACCAAGACCCAATCGGACAACG
>JBDLRC010000167.1:0-15404 GCA_039800265.1 Pseudomonadota bacterium | reverse complement strand
GAAGGATCCTGGTCTGCTTGCGCTGTGCCCCGGCGCAGAATACGGACCCGCCAAGCAATGGCCAGCCGAACATTTTGCGGCTGTCGCCAATGCATGGTGCGCACAGTCCCACCACCACCGGGTGGTGCTGATCGGCGGCCCCAAAGAAACAGGCATCGCGGCGGAGATCGCTGGGCAGTGTGCCCGCCCCGAACAGGTCATCTCTATGGCCGGCAAGACCACACTGCTTCAAGCGTTTGCATGGATTGCACGCGCAGGTGCCGCGGTGAGTAATGATTCGGGGCTTATGCATGCAGCGGCTGCGCTGGATGTTCCGGTGATCGGTGTCTTTGGCTCAAGCGATCCGCTCCACACGCCGCCACTGCATCCCCGGGCCAGGGCGCTGTCACTCTCGCTGCCGTGCAGCCCCTGCTTTCAGCGGACCTGCCCCCTCGGCACCACCGCCTGCCTTCGCGACCTCTCAGCCGAACAGGTGATTACGGCCTTGCGCGCTCAAGCTGCTCCCGCCTGAGCATGGCCCGCATGGTGGCCAGACGCGCATCCACCTTGGATAACGTGACAAAGTCTGCATCGGCTGCGGTTCGCGCCAAGGTCAGCTGCTCCACGGCAGCTGCATAGGCCCCCAACAGGGCGTAACGCTCGGCCACCGCCGCATGCTGGGCGGTTCGTTTTCCTTGGGCCGCCTCTGCGCGCGCCAGCCATTCCCACGCAGCAGGATCCCACGGCCAACGCTGCGTGATTGCGCGTGCGCGCTGCGCAATCCCACCGGCCGGTGCCGCGACCGAGAGTAATGCTTCAACCGCTGCCCGCTGAATCGCCCGCGATTGAGGATGCGCTGACGTCACGGCCTGAACCATATTTTCGACCTCTGTACGATCACCGGCCAGCATTGCAATACGCAGCCGCACATGGTCCAAAAGCGATGCCACCGCGGGAAGGGCCCCTGCGCGCTGCGCGCTCGCGGCGGCCTGGCGATGGTGCTCCAGAGCACGCGATGCATCGCGCTCGGTAAGTGCAATCCACGCCAAACCAAAATGAATAGCGCCACTACGCTCTTCGTATGCCGTTCCACGGCCGGCAGCTGACGGCGCAGCAAGTTGCAGCTCAAGCCGCTGTTTTGCCTGTCGCAGCCCATCGACTCGTGTGTCGGCCAAGGCCATCAGTTTCGCGCGCAGCCAGTCATAACCCGGCTGCCCCTGCGCAGAAGCGCTCGCACTTGCATGACGAAGATTCGGGTCGCTTTGCAAACGCGATTGAATATCGGCGATGCGCTCCGTCGTGAGCGGATGGGTACGCAGATAGGCCGGCGCGTTGTTGTCGTAAAGGCGGCCGGCTTGGCTCAGCCGTTCAAACATGGCTGCCATCGACTGAGGATTCACACCGGACTCACTCAAAATCTGCAGCCCCACCCGGTCGGCCTCACGCTCTGCATCTCGCGAAAAAGCCAGCTGATCTCGAACGGCCACGGTCTGACCAAGTGACAGCACGCCCATGGCGGCATCCGGACTGGACTTGGCCGCCATCGCAGCCAAAAGCGCTGCGGCAATCATGACGGCAGAGCTCTGCCGACTCTGGCCAAACATACGCGCAATATGGCGCTGCGTGACGTGGCCAATCTCGTGGGCCAACACCGACATCACTTCGGCCTCACGCTCAGAGGCGGTGATCAGGCCTGTATGAATCCCGATGTAGCCGCCGGGCAATGCGAATGCATTCAGACTGGGGTCTCGCACCAAGAAAAAACGAAACCCGCGATCGGATTCGGTATGGCCAAGACGCCCGGCCGCCAGCAGCAGACGATTCGCACGTTCCGCCATCATGTCGGTGGCCTCCGGATCATCCCAGACAGCCCCGACGCGCAAAAACTCCTGAAAAATCTGTTCGCCGAGACGTTGCTCGGCTGCTGGCGAGAGCTCATCGACGGTGGCCTCGCCGAGTGCCGGAAGATTGTCGATGCCGCGCGCACGGTTTTGCGCATGCGCCGAGGGCGCCAGGCCAGCGCCGAGCATGGCTGCCGAGACAAGCATTGCCGTGAGTCGACGTGGCACGGTCCGGTTTTTACGAAACACAATGTGCATACGATCTATCATAGGGTCTATGACTGAATTCACCCATTTTGATTCCGCCGGGCAGGCCCACATGGTCGACGTCGGCGAGAAAAAAGACACCCATCGGATCGCGATTGCCAGCGGCCTGATTCGCATGCAGCCCGAGACGCTCCGACGCATTCGGCAAGGCGACGCTAAAAAGGGAGATGTCTTGGGCGTGGCCCGCATCGCGGCGATTCAGGCTGCCAAAAAGACCGCCGACTTGATCCCCCTGTGCCATCCGCTCATGTTGACCCGTGTCGCAGTCGACTTTGAATTGATTGATCTCTCGCCCGAAGCAGGCGAAGGCCACCGGGCCGCGGTGCGCTGCACGGCCACGGTCGAACTCACCGGCAAAACCGGCGTGGAAATGGAGGCTCTGACGGCAGTCAACGTGGGGCTGCTCACCATTTATGACATGTGCAAGGCCGTGGATCGCGGCATGACCATGAGCGATATTCAGCTCATGGAAAAACACGGTGGTAAAAGCGGCAGCTTTGTTCACCCGTCGGCCACGTAACGACTCACGATTGCATTTCAGGCCTCGCGCATGAGCTCCCCTATGGCACTGCAAGGCTTGCGCGTGTTGGACCTGACGCGGATTCTTGCCGGGCCCTCGGCTGCCCAGCTGCTCGGCGATCTTGGCGCCGATGTCGTCAAAGTGGAAAAGCCGGGCGAAGGGGATGACACCCGAAAATGGGGGCCTCCGTTTATTGCACCACGTGAAGGGCTTCCCACCACCGAGAGTGCTTACTACTTGTGCGCAAACCGCAACAAGCGATCGATGGAGATTGATCTGGCATCAGCGGATGGGCAGGCCTTGGTGCACCGTCTGCTCGCGAAAGCCGATGTGCTGATGGAAAACTACAAAGTCGGTGGACTCGCGGCCTATGGCCTCTCGTATGAGCAGCTCAAAGAAAAATACCCACGGCTCATCTACTGTTCGATCACTGGATTCGGGCAGACGGGCCCGTATGCATCACGGGCAGGCTATGACTTCCTGATTCAAGGCATGGGCGGCATCATGAGCATGACCGGTGAACCCCATGGCGAGCCCATGAAGGTCGGCGTGGCCGTTGCCGATGTGATGGCCGGCATGTACGCGACGGTCGGGATCCTTGCGGCGCTTCGACACCGTGACGCCACCGGCCAAGGGCAGCATATTGACATCTCGCTTCTGGATACACAGATCGCATGGCTTGCAAATGGCGCCACCAATTACCTGGCGACACATGAAAATCCACAACGTCTCGGCAATGGCCACCCGAATATCGTGCCGTACCAGGTTTTTCCGACGCACGATGATCCGATCATCATTGCGATAGGCAACGATACGCAGTTTCAAAAATTCTGCACTGCCATTGGCCAGCCTGCCCTTGGCCAAGACCCTCGGTTCACAACCAATCCTTCACGTGTGCGCCATCGCACGGAACTGATCCCGCTACTGTCGCAGGCGCTGCAGCAGAAGACTCGGGACCACTGGATCACAGCGCTGGAGGCAGTAGGTGTGCCCTGCGGGCCAGTGAATACCTTGTCGCAGGTTTTTGCGGATCCCCACGTGCAGTCGCGCGGCATGGTCGTTGAGATGCCGCACGCGGGCGCAGCCGCAGGCCATGTCAGAGTGGTCGCCAACCCGATCCGGCTCTCCGAGACACCGGTGCAATACCGGTCTGCACCTCCGATGCGTAACGAACATGCGCACGAGATTTTGCAAGACTGGCTCGGGGATTAGGCAGAGATCACAAACCCACCGGATACCGAACGGTTCACCATGAGCACGCCCTCGTTACGACTCGGCATTGATCTCGGGGGGACAAAAATTGAAGCTGCACTCGTGGATGCCCAGGGCACTGTGGTCTGGCGCAAACGCGTGGCCACTCCACGCGACGACTACGCCGCTACGTTAACGGTCATTCACGGCCTGGTGCAGGACGCACGCCACGACCACCCCGATGCCCAGAACTGCAGCGTTGGCATCGGAATACCAGGGTCCCTCTCGCCACGCGATGGCTGTGTGCGCAATGCGAATTCGGTGTGGCTCAATGGTCAGCCCTTGAAGGCTGACCTTGAGGTGCGGCTTGGCCATGCCGTGTCGATGGCGAACGATGCCAACTGCCTCGCGCGTTCAGAAGCCACTGATGGCGCAGGTAAAGATGCCGCGTCTGTATTCGCGGTCGTTCTGGGCACAGGCGTGGGAGGCGCCCATGTTGTGCAGGGTCATCTGCTGGTCGGCGCCAACGGTATTGCCGGTGAATGGGGCCATACCCCTTTGCCATGGATGCGTCATGACGAGCAGCATCGGCCGCCGTGCTGGTGCGGCCGATCGGGGTGTATTGAGACCTTTCTGAGCGGCCCTGCGCTGATTCACGAATTCAATTCCATGCAGCCTGACCCTGTAAGCCATGTGCACTCCATCGTAGAGCGTGCTGCCTCAGGCGATGCCGCCGCGTCTCAGTTATTGGAGCGTTTTTATGATCGACTCGCGCGTGCGCTGGCGATGGTGATCACGATCGTGGATCCGGATGTGATTGTGATCGGCGGTGGCTTGTCCAACATCACCGAGATGTACTCCGAAGTTCCCCGGCGTTGGGCCACGTGGGTGTTTTCGGATACGCCTGTCACTACGCGCCTCGTACCCGCGCGCCACGGCGACAGCTCCGGCGTTCGCGGTGCTGCCTGGTTGTAAACGCTACACGCTGTTTACGTTTAGCTTACGGCCGATCACCCTCGTCGGAAGGGCTGTCCAACAGATCGGGAGAGGTATCAGGCAACGGAAGTGCCTGCACATCTTTTAATTTACGCTGAATCGCACGGGTCCGCACGCCCACTGCCGTAAATTTGTTAGCGGCCTCTTGCAGCTTCTTCTCTGTTTCGGCAATCACGCCGCCAAACTTCTCGAACTCGGTTTTGACGCCGCCCAACAATGCCCAGACCTCCGACGAACGTTTTTCAATGGCCAGTGTTCGAAAGCCCATCTGCAGACTGTTAAGCATGGCGGCGGTGTTGGTGGGGCCGGTCACCACCACGCGGTAATCACGCTGAAGGCTTTCGGCCAAGCCGGGGCGACGCAATACCTCGGCATACAGGCCCTCGGTCGGCAGGTACATCACCGCAAAATCAGTGGTGTGGGGTGGCTCAATGTATTTTTCTTTGATCTTCTTTGCTTCACCACGAATACGAACCTCGAGTGCCTTGGCCGCCTCTTCGACAAGCGTGGTGTCGGCCTGTTCGTGGGCATCGAGGAGTCGCTGATAGTCCTCGATGGGAAACTTTGCATCAATGGGAAGCCAGACGGGCTGGTCGCCATCACGGCCTGGCAAACGAATGGCGATCTCGACCCGCTCTGTTGCACCCGGCCGGGTAACGCAATTTTTTTCGTATTGCTCTGGGGTGAAGAGTTGTTCAATCAGCGATTCCAACTGAAACTCACCCCATGTGCCCCGCGTTTTAACGTTGGTCAAGACACGCTTTAAGTCGCCAACGCCCGAGGCGAGGCTTTGCATTTCACCGAGACCGCGATGGACCTGCTCCAGACGGTCCGAGACCAGCTTGAACGACTGTCCCAGACGCTCTTCTAATGTAGCGTGGAGTTTTTCATCCACGGTCTTTCGCATCTGTTCCAGTTTTTCAGCATTGTCTTTCTGGATAGTGGTCAGCTGTTCGTTGAGGGTATTGCGCACCCGCTCGGCACTC
The DNA here is from genome assembly GCA_039800265.1 of Pseudomonadota bacterium. Lineage (GTDB taxonomy): Bacteria > Pseudomonadota > Gammaproteobacteria > Burkholderiales > Burkholderiaceae_A > Lacustribacter. The sequence goes on along the minus strand of JBDLRC010000167.1, from coordinate 9,624 downwards.
TGCTCAGCCGTTTGCGTCATATGGGTAAGCCGCTCACCCATATCTTTTTTTACAGAATCAAGCGTAAGTTGAATTTGGGTCGACAGTGACTCAAGGCGCTTTTCCTGAACGCCCGACAAGGCATTCGAGACTTCTTTGAGTGCATTGACCTCACGGCCAAGGGCCTCTACACGGCCCACCAATTCCTGCATACGCGGATCGTCTCCCGCCCTGGTCGATCGCCGCAGCACCAACGCGGTCAGGACGCCGACGGCGAGAACCGCAAGCAACGTCAGCAGAGAAAAGGGATCGTTCATGGCGAAGGCTCAGAGAAAAACGCTAACGACCCAAGGATACGACAGTCCAGGCGCACAGGCCGAGCCTGCCACTACGCAAACAACAGCGTGGCCAAGCCAAGAAAAATAAAAAATCCCATCGAGTCCGTGCTGAAGGTCAGCAGCACCGACGAGCCCATGGCCGGATCACGTCCAGTCCGCTCAAGCATCAAGGGCACAAAAATACCGATCACTGCACCAATAAGCAGATTCAGAAGGATGGCCAGCATCATGGTCCAGCCCAGCAGCACACCCTGGTCGGTGTCACTGTAGAGCCACCAGGCAAACAAGCCGGCCACCGAACCCCAGACCACGCCGTTTAATCCCGCGATACCAAGCTCTTTCGCGAACACGCGCTTAACATTGGCCGCCGTAACCTGGCCCAAGGCGATGGAGCGGATGAAGAGGGTCATGGTCTGATTGCCCGAATTGCCCGCAATGCCCGCCACAATCGGCATCAGTGCCGCCAGCGCCACCACCCGCTCGATGGTGCCCTCAAACGCGCCGATCACGCGGGATGCAAAAAATGCGGTGCAGAGGTTTAACGCCAGCCAGAGCCAACGGTTTTTTGCCGACGCCCAGACCGATGAAAACAGATCTTCTTCCTCGCGCAGACCGGCCTGAGCAAACACATCCTGCTCACCTTCCTCTCGGATCACGTCCACCACTTCGTTCACCGTGAGCCGGCCCAGCAGTCCGCCGTGATGATCCAGAACCGGGGCAGAGACCAGGTCATAACGCTCAAAGGCCTGCGCAGCATCGCCCACGTCGTCGTGGGGATGCAGGGTCATGACTTCGTTGACCATGACATCACGCACAAGGGTCTCGGGCTCATGGACCAGCAGTTTTGAAATCGGCAGCGCGCCCTGCAGTTTTTCATTGCGGTCCACCACAAACACCTGATCGGTGTGATCGGGCAACTCATCAAATCGGCGTAGGTAGCGCAAAACCACCTCAAGCGTCACGTCATCACGGATCGTGACCATCTCGAAATCCATGCGTGCGCCCACGCTGCCTTCGGGATACGACATGGCAGCACGAAGCTGTTCGCGCTCTTCGATGGTGAGGCCCTCACTTACCTCCTCGACCACTTCTTCGGGGAGGTCAGGCGCCAACGCCGCAAGATCATCGGTATCCAGAGTCTCGACCGCGGCCACGAGCTCCTCGCGGTCCATCGAAGCGATCAGCGTCTCACGGACCGCATCGGAGACCTCCACCAGAATTTCACCGTCCCGATCGGCGCGGACCAGATCCCAGATCAGCAGACGATCGTCGCGAGGAAGGGCCTCTAAGATGTAGGCGATGTCTGCGGGGTGCAGATGATCAAGCCTGGCCTGCAGGGCTGCATGTTGTTGTTTTGCCACCAACTGCTCGACCAGGGACTGACGCTCGGAGCCCACGGTGTGCTGCTCGCGATGCACGACTTCGCTCTCAAGCCGCTGGCGCGCGAGAATGGCCTGAATCTCTACCAAGGCCGTCTGGGCAACCTCAGGATCCCGAATCGCTGTCGTCTGATCGTGGGGCTCAGTCATGGAAAGGGTGGACGTGATGGATTAGGCCGTGGATGCCGCTAACTGTAGCCGCAATTGGGCCAAGACCGAAGCCGTTTCGGGACGGCATCCTCGCCAGAGCGCAAAAGCCTCCGCCGCCTGCTCCACCAACATGCCCAAGCCGTCCGCCACTTGGGCGGCACCACCGGCCTGGGCCTGCTGCATAAACGGTGTAGTCGTTGGTCCATACATCATGTCGTAGGCCAGTCGGACCCGTTCAAACCAGGAGTTATGCAGCTCCAAGCGCGCACCCGCAAGACTCGCCGATGAGGCATTGATCACGATGTCGATGTCGCCGAGCGTAGGCACGCCCGCCTCGGCGCGTGACGTCGCCAAGACCGCCAACGGTATCGCCGACAGCCATTGTGTCGACGTTGCATCCATCTGCGCCCATCGATGGGCCACCTGCTGTGCCTTATCAAGGCTTCGATTGGCGAGCCAGAGTTGTCGTACACCGGCTTCACGCAGCGGGCCGATGACGCCTTGGCCTGCACCACCTGCGCCGATTAACAACACTGTCGTGTCGTCCAATACGCCTGGAGCGCCCAGAAGACGTTCGATGTCGCGCACAAGACCCAGGCCATCGGTGTTATCGGCTACCACATTGTCAGACTCATCAAACCGAAGCGTGTTGACCGCGCCGGCCATCAGCGCCCGCTCCGAAAGCTCCCAGTCCTTGCTTTGCGCAAGCGCGAATGCATGCTCTTTAAGCGGCACGGTCAGATTGACACCGCCATAGCCTTGTGAACGGAGCTCTTCCAGCCGCCCATCAAGCTGCTCGGGGGCGACACGAATCGCCTGGTACTCCAGGGCCTGCGATGTGTCCTGCGCAAAGCGCGCATGGATCCATGGTGATTTGCTGTGGCTGATCGGATCGCCCAACACTGCATAGTGTCGACCGGCCATGGTGACCTCCTCGTCGTGGGCCTCGGGCAGGGCCGAGGTGACCGTGACAAATCGTGCCTCAAGGCTGACCTCCAGTGCATCGCATGACAGCAGTTCCACTTCAACTTCCACACCGGGTGTGAGCTCAGGCGCATCGGAGCAACGAAAAACCAATGGTGCGCGGCGCAGACGGAATGCGCCCTCGCGCAGTGCCACCGCCTTTTCGCGCAGGCCCCGGCCCACGCCGGACCATGACTCCTGCGCACCCAGTCCGTGCTCAAGCCCAAGCCATCGCAACGACCAGTAGCGCTCGAGCGTATCTTGAAAATCCGCATATTGGTTGTAGAGCGCGTCGAACTGCGAGACGCTCGAGAACAGTTCAGCCTCGTTACCTTTAAAGACCGGCGGCCGCAGCCCCAGCACCGAGAGAATCTGCCACTGATTGAGTAAATCGCTGTAACGTCGTAACGGGGACGTCGCCCAGCAATAATTCGAAACACCAAGGCCCTGATGGGGCCCGCCCTGTGTCTGCATGCGCACGCGGCCCATGGTCTGCACGCGATACACACCGGGGAGCCGGGCCAATGCCAACAACTCACCCCATGTCGTGTTGGCCAGAATCATGAATTCCGAAACCAGAATATCGATCGGTGAGCCTCGTCGACGCGTTGTGATCGTGGGCAGGCCATCTCCGAGAATCCTTGCCTGGGGATTGTCAGCATTCCACTGCACGTCAAAATTAAAATCCAGGCGGCCGGTCGGCTCGGGCTTGCCTCGTGCCTGCTCTCGGGCCTGGCGAAGCCCCAGCGCCAACTGCAACAGCACCTTTAAGCCTGCCCAGGGCAGCCGGTCCTGTGACACATGCTCGATCGGCTGGTCCAGTTCGGCCTCCCAGTCACCCAGCCGAAGATTGGCTGCAATCGGCACACGCTCAACGCGCGAGACTGCATTCACACGCTCTCCCTGCGCATTAAAACTGACATACAGGGACAACGCGACCGGCGTCTTTCCTTCATCCAATGAGAAAGCACTGACCACCGATGCCGGCAGCATGGTGATCTTGTCGCCTGGAAAGTAGACCGTGGAGGCGCGTTCGCGCGCTCGCAGGCCCATGGGGCTGTCGGGCCCAATGCCCAGCCCCGGTGCTGCGATATGGATGCCCACGCACCAGCCCCCATCGGGCAGTGGAGTGCACGAAAACGCATCGTCAATCTCTGTGGTGCTGGCATCGTCGATGGAATAGGCCTGCACATCGGCAGTCTGCGGCGCCAGCTTCTCGGCAGCCGTGCGCAACGCTGACCACTCATCCTCAGCGGCCTCGGCATCAGCACCCACAGGAAAACACTGCTGCATAAACCGCGCGCGGTGAACCACATAGGCCGATGGCAGTGCGCCACGCGCTAAGAGCAGGCGGATGGGCTGAACCTGCAGGGCATGGGCCGCGGCCTCCAACGCCTTGTAGCCAATCGACTGTTTATCGGGTTTCACCACAAGTGACACGGCCTGGTCACGAATCTCTTGTGGCAATTCGCCGGCGACCAATGCTGCCTGAAGTGCATCTTGTGCTTGGGCGGCTAACCGCTTGCGCTCAGCACCGGCCAGGGCCGCCTGCAGAGCCTCTTCAGGTGCGGTTCGGTAACGGCCTCGGCCCTTGCGATAAAAATACATGGGCGATTGATGCAAGAGCACCAGCAGCCCCGCTTTTTCTTGTGTTGTTGGCGCATCGGAGAAGACCTCCTTGGCGAACTCTTGGAAGTCGAATTCGTCCTTGGGAGCAACCTCCCACAAAAACTGGACGTCAAGTTGACCGGCCACCTGCGTGGCCGCAGGAAGCAACGCATCGCGGGCGGGCTGGCTAAAGGTCAGCAGCACATTCGCACGCTTGATCTTGTTGCGCTTGCCCGTGGGCATCTCCACCTGAACCGACGACTCAGCCTCGGAAAATAGAGTGCCCACCTTGAAGCCCCCATCCTCCTCGAACAACACGAATGTGGTCATGCAGTCCCGCCGATCCGCGGATGCTCAAGGGCTTTCAATAACCGATCGTGCAGCCCACCAAATCCGCCATTGCTCATGATGAGCACGTCATCGCCCGGGCGGGCCTTGGCCACAATGTCATCGATCAAATCAGGCAGGGCTGCATGAACGCAGGCCCGGTCGCCAAGCGCAGTCAACGCGGCCGAGAGGTCCCAGTCGATGCCCCCGGCAAACGCAAACGTATGGTCAGCCTCGCGCAGGCTGTCGGCCAGCCGCGCGGCCATGACGCCGAGCTTCATCGTGTTCGAGCGCGGCTCAATCACCGCCAACAGTCGGCCCCGATGGCCCTCGCGTGCACGCTGGTCGCGAAGGCCCGCGATGGTGGTCGCAATGGCCGTGGGATGATGCGCGAAATCGTCAAGGACCCGCACACCGTTGACCACGCCCCTGACCTGCATCCGACGTTTCACGCCTTCGAATCGCGCTATCGCACTGCAGGCAGCCTCGACCGGCACACCATAGGCCACCGCCGCGGCGATCGCTGCCACGACATTGCTGCGGTTGTGTTCTCCAGTGAGCGCAGACATGACGCTGCCGACGGCGCGGCCCTTCCATCGGACCTCAAACGCATCAGTGTGCAACGAAGCATGGTCACCAGGCTTGATGGGTGCAATCGACCAGCCTTCGGCATGATGAAACATATCGACCGGCGTGTAGACACCCCGTGCCAAGACCCTGGCCAAGGCCGGCTCCTGGGCATTGGCGACCAGACGTCCCTGAGAAGGCAGGGTCCTCAGCCAGTGGTAGAACTGTGTCTCGATAGCCGCCAAGTCGGAAAAAATATCGGCATGGTCAAACTCAAGATTGTTTAAGACCGCTAACTCAGCGCGGTAGTGGAGAAACTTGCTGCGCTTATCGAAAAACGCGGTGTCGTATTCATCGGCCTCGATCACAAACGGTGCGCCGGCGAGCCGGGCCGACACGCCAAAATTTTCGGGTACGCCACCAATTAAAAACGATGGCGACTGTCCGGCATCTTCCAGTATCCACGCCAAGATCGAACTCGTCGTGGTCTTGCCATGGGTCCCCGATACCGCCAACACACGATGACGATGCAAAAGCTCCTCGCTTAGCCATTGGGGGCCCGACACCATGCGCGCCTTAGCATTCAGCAGCGCCTCGACCAGAGGCATGCCTCGCGTGGCCACATTGCCCACCACCCAGACATCAGGCCGTACATCCATTTGTGCGGCATCAAAACCCGAGATCAATTCGATACCCGCCTGCTCCAGCTGGGTGCTCATGGGCGGATAGACGTTGGCGTCGCAGCCGGTGACACGATGGCCGGCGGCACGGGCAAGCTGGGCAAGTCCGCCCATAAAGGTTCCGCAGATGCCGATAATGTGAATGTGCATGAGCGGATTGTAGCGACGGGAGTCTGATGAACGATGACGACAATGTGATGAACGGCGATGCCCAGGGCGTTCGGGGTCTGCGCGAAGAGATTGCTGCCGTTGCAGCCGCATTGATCGCGGAAGACGGTCTGGACTACGCCGCCGCAAAGCGCAAGGCGTTTGAACACATCACCGGCGGACGCGGGTCACGACGGACCAATGACGTGCTGCCCACCAACGAGCAGATTGAACGGGCCGTGCGCGACTACCAGGCGATCTATCAGAGCGACACACAGCCTCAGCGGCTCCTGGCGCTGCGCAAAAAGGCCCTTGCACTCATGCAACTGATTCGAGAGTTTCATCCCATGGTGGTCGGAGCGGTGGTCAACGGCACGGCCGGCGAACACACCGACCTGCACCTGCACTGCTTTGCGGACAACGCGAAATCCTTGGGTATTTTTCTCTTGAACCAGACGATTCCTAACGAGGCTGCGCCGTATCCGCACGTACGTCCCGGGCAGCCCGATGTCGAGGCCATCGCCCTGCAGTGGCAAGGCGAGCTGGCCATCATCGCGGTGTACCCCGAGCACGAGCGACGGCTGTCGTCCAGCGGAAAAGGCCATATCGAGCGTTTGGGAATCGAGGGTCTGGCGCAACTCATCGCCCAGGAAGGGGCCTAACCCGGGATCAAAGGCATAATCCGCGCTCCCGACCCTCCGCCTCTGCCCTATGAATCGACAACGTGTCTCACTCTTCGCAGCCATCGCCCTGATCGCAACCATCGTAGGAGTTGCTGTTGGTCTGTGGCGGGTCTCGCCCAACCCTTCGGTGGCCCCGGCGGGCTGGATTTTTGACCTTCGCTTCCCCAATCCTTCAGGTGAGCCCATCGCACTCGAACAAGTCCGCGGGGATTTGACTGTGGTGAACTTCTGGGCCACCTGGTGTCCGCCTTGCGTTGAAGAAATGCCAGAACTGTCGCGAATTCACACGGAAATGTCGTCAAAAAACATTAAAGTGATCGGATTGGCGGTCGACTCGCCCTCAAACGTCCGTGAATTTACCCAAAAGAACACCTTCAGCTACCCGCTGCTGGTGACCGGCGGATCCGGAACAGAGCTGGCCAAAAAACTGGGCAACGCAATCGATGCCCTGCCTTATACAGTTCTAATCGACCAAAAAGGCAATGTTTTAAAGCAAAAAGCCGGCAGAATACGCGAAGAAGAGCTAAGAGCATGGATTGCAGAAGTGAGATAAAATCCGGCTCAACCAATCTCGGGGGGCTGAGTTTATGTCGTTATCTTCGCTGATTTGGGTGCTACATGGGCCTAATTTGAATCGACTCGGCTTAAGGGAGCCCGAAATCTACGGCGCCACCACGCTCGAAACGATCAACCAAAACCTCGTGGCAGAAGGAAAAGCCCTTGGTGTCACCGTGGACTGCTGGCAATCCAACCACGAGGGCGACTTCATCGACCGAATCCATCAGGCGCCCAACGCATCCGTGAAGTTCATCGTCATCAACCCCGCTGCCTTCACGCACACCAGTGTTGCACTGCGTGATGCGCTTGCCGCGGTGGCGATTCCCTTCGTGGAAGTCCACCTTTCCAATGTGCACCGGCGCGAGCCCTTTCGCCACCACTCCTACTTTTCAGACTTGGCACAGGCCGTGATCTGTGGTCTCGGGCCACAGGGCTACAGCGCCGCACTTGCCTATGCCGCCAACCAACTTCACGGAACACCTCGTGCCTGAACCCATTAAGAAGGAACGCTCCAGCATGGACCTCAGAAAACTCAAGACCCTCATTGACCTGGTGGCCGAATCCGGCATCGCCGAACTCGAAATCACCGAAGGCGACGACAAAGTACGTATCGTGAAATCTGGCAATGCGCCCGCGCCCTCGCACGTAAGCCATGTGTTCACATCTCAGGCGCCGGCCGCCCCCATGGCTGCGCCGTCACCGATGCCGGCCGAGGCCGCCCTCGGCGCAAGTCCTGTCGCCGCCGCGGCGTCCGCACCCGAAGGCAAAGTCGTCAAGTCGCCGATGGTGGGCACCTTCTACCGCGCTTCAGCCCCCGGTGCCGAACCCTTCGTGTCGGTCGGCTCCACAGTCACGGAAGGCCAAGTGCTGTGCGTGATCGAGGCGATGAAGTTGATGAACGAAATTCCTTCCGACATGGCCGGCACCATCAAAGAAGTTCTGGTGGAAAACGGTCAGCCCGTTGAGTTCGGCCAGCCGTTGTTTGTATTGGCCTAAGCGGAAGACAGCATGGCGCTTTTTGAAAAAGTTCTGATCGCCAATCGCGGCGAAATCGCCCTGCGCATTCAGCGGGCCTGCCGTGAGCTCGGCATCAAGACCGTGGTGGTGCACTCCGAGGCCGACACCGAAGCCAAGTATGTGAAACTCGCCGACGAATCCGTCTGCATTGGCCCTCCCGCCTCGCGACAGAGCTACCTGAACATTCCGGCCATCATCGCCGCTGCCGAGGTGACCGATGCCGAGGCGATCCACCCCGGCTATGGCTTTCTCTCAGAAAACGCCGATTTTGCGGAACGGGTGGAGCGCAGTGGATTTAAATTCATCGGGCCGACGGCCGACGTGATTCGAATGATGGGCGACAAGGTCGCCGCCAAACGGGCCATGATCGCTGCCGGCGTTCCGTGCGTTCCCGGATCTGAAGGCGCGTTGCCGGACGACCCGAAAGAAATCGTCAAAATCGCCCGCAGTGTGGGCTATCCGGTGATCATCAAGGCCGCGGGTGGTGGGGGCGGCCGTGGCATGCGCGTCGTCCACACCGAAGCCGCGCTGATTAACGCCGTTGCGACCACCAAGGCCGAGGCTGCAGCGGCCTTCAACAATCCCGAGGTCTACATGGAGAAATTCCTGGAGAACCCTCGGCACATTGAGATTCAAATTCTTGCTGACCACTTCGGCAATGTCGTGCACCTTGGTGAACGGGACTGCTCAATGCAGCGGCGCCATCAAAAAGTGATCGAAGAAGCGCCGGCGCCCAAGCTGCCGACCCGGCTGCGCGACAAGATCGGCGACCGTTGCGCCGAGGCCTGCAAACGCATCGGGTATCGCGGCGCCGGCACCATTGAATTTTTATTCGAAAACAATGAGTTCTATTTCATCGAAATGAACACGCGGGTCCAAGTCGAACACCCCGTGACCGAACTCATTACCGGCATTGACATCGTGCAGGAGCAGATTCGGGTGGCCAGCGGCCAACGCATGCGCTTTAAACAAAAAGATGTGGTGTTCAAAGGCCATGCGATCGAGTGCCGGGTCAACGCTGAAGACCCCTACAAATTTACGCCCTCACCCGGAAAGATCCAGACCTGGCATGCGCCTGGCGGCCCGGGCGTGCGGGTGGATTCGCACGCCTACAGTGGCTATGTGGTCCCGCCCCACTACGACTCCATGATCGCCAAAGTGATTGTCTACGGTGATACCCGTGCGCAGGCGATCGCACGCATGCAGATCGCCCTCTCGGAAACAGTCG
>JBDLRC010000166.1:0-3578 GCA_039800265.1 Pseudomonadota bacterium | reverse complement strand
CGTTACTCTGCTCCGTGATGCAGGTTGGCAAAAAAGGAGAGTTGATTGGGTTTGGCCGCGATCTGCGCTCCATGGCGTCGCTCCAGCAGCGGCTGGTGGAAGCCCACCAGGCAATGGAGCGCGATTATCTGCGCATGCGGCATATGGAGACCCGCTATCGGCTGCTTTTTGAACTGGCGTCTGAGGCTGTATTGATTGTTGACAGTGCCACGCAGAAAATTCTTGAAGCGAATCCGGCGGCATCCCATGTCTTAGACCTTCAGGTCAAACGTCTCATTGGAAAATCGGTTTCCGATTGCATCGCCGAATCCCACCGCAGTGTTATGGACGACCTGCTTGACCAGGTGCGCTCGAGCGGAGAACCTGATGCCCGCACCATCCCAGGCACCAAGCCCGGCCAGGAGATCAGTGTCTCAGCCTCGCTGTTTCGCCAGGAGACCGGAACGATGTTTCTGGTCCGGCTCGTGGCCATATCCGGTGAGCAGGCCACGGCCGCGATGTCGCCGCGTCGAGCGCTCATGCTTGATGCACTCGAGCGCTCGCCCGATGCATTTGTGGTGACCGACACCAACGGAAAAATACTCACCTGCAACCACGCGTTTATCGAGATGGCACAGCTCACCAAGACCGAGCAGGCGGTGGGCCGAGACCTCAGCGACTACCTCGGCCGTGCCGATATCGACCTCAACGTGCTCATTGCCAACATTCAGCAGCGCGGTGCCGTACGGTTGTTCGCAACGCTGCTTCATGGTGCTAATGGCAACGAAACCCAGGTCGAGATCTCGGGCGTGTCGGTACGGCACAGTCCGATCCCCTGCCTTGGATTCAGTATCCGCGAGGTTGGCCAACGTATGGCCAGCGAGCGCCCATCGCTGCAGCAGCTTCCGCGCTCGGCCGATCAGCTGGTTGAATTGGTGGGCCGGGTTCCACTTCAAGAAATTGTGAGCGAGACTGCCGACCTGATCGAAAAGCTCTGCATCGAAGCTGCGCTTCGGCTGACCCGCGACAACCGGGCATCGGCAGCAGAGATGCTGGGCCTGTCACGGCAGAGCCTGTATGTAAAACTTCGCCGCTACAACATTGGCGAAGTCACCGACCGCAGCAAAAAATAATTCGTTGATTCGGCGCAAGCTGATCGATCACGCACGGCAGCCGATGGCCCCTGCCTTGCAGTACACTTTTCTCCCATGATTGCTGTGATTGTTCTGGTGGATTTCAAACCCACCGCAAAGTGGTGGGGATGGCTTCGCTTTGTCATCGGCCGGTTTACCCTGATGGGCACCCCAGGGCTGCGGTTTTTTAAAATCCTGGGCAGCGGGCAAGACGGTGGATTTGGTCTAGCCCCAAGCGCCACACGCCAAGGCCTATTCTGTGTGTTTGATCACGAACACCATGCTGACCAATTCCTGCAGCAGTCGCGTGTCATCAAGGCCTATCGCAACCACGCCAATGATTTTTTTACTGCCAAGCTCGCCGCGTTTTCCAGCAAAGGAAGCTGGGCAGGTCAGACGATCGCAGTGAGTGCGGCCGAACCCAGCCACGGTCCCATTGCTGCACTCACGCGCGCATCCATTCGGCTGTCAAAAGCACGCGAATTCTGGAGCAACTCACCACCAGCCGAAGAATCACTCGGCCATGCCGCAGGCTGCCTCTTGGCGGTGGGCCTGGGCGAAGCACCCATTTTTCGGCAGGCCACGTTTAGCATCTGGGAAAGTGTTGACGCTATGAATCACTACGCTCGCACCGGCGCCCACATGCGCGCGATCCAGGCCTCCCTGGGCGGCCATCACTTCTCCGAGTCGATGTTCGTGCGATTCACACCGGTTGAGCCTCAGGGCCTGTGGAAAGGCCGCGTTTTTGCCTAAGGCCGCTGGCAGCGTCGAACGGCGCGTCATCGTCGTAGGCGGCGGCATCGCAGGACTGGTGAGCGCATGCGAGCTGGCCGTAGCCGGCGTGAACGTGGTGCTCTTGGAACGTGGTGACACGATCGGGGGCAAACTGCATCAACGCCATGTTAATGGTGTTGGCATCGACTCCGGACCGACCGTCTTCACGATGCGCTGGGTCTTTGAGGATTTATTTGAACGCGCAGGAATACGTCTTAGCGATGCCCTGTCGTGCCATCAGGCCCAGATGCTTGCTCGGCATGCTTGGAGCGCCAACGAGCGCTTTGACCTCTATGCCGACCGGCAACAGGCACGTCGCGAAGTGGAGCAATTCTCGGGCAGCGCCGAGGCCGACCGATTCGAAGCATTTTGTGATTTGGCCCAGACAGCGTATCGGACACTGGAGGCGGCATACATTCGATCCGAGCGGCCGACATTCATGTCGATGAACCATGACCTTGGCGTCCGAGGCCTTCGGGTCTTATGGCAGCTGGGCCTGTTTCAGCACCTCTGGCAATCACTCACACGGCACTTCAAGGATCCTCGGCTGCATCAGCTGTTCTCGCGCTATGCCACCTATTGTGGGTCGTCACCACTGCAGGCGCCCGCCACGCTGATGCTGATTGCTGATGTTGAGATGCAGGGGGTATGGACGATTGAAGGCGGCATGACTGCGTTGGCGCAGGCTATTGCATCGCTCGCCCAACGCCACGGCGCTGAGATACGCACCGCGTGCGACGTGAGCGACATCCTTGTGGACAATGGTCGTGTCAGTGGCGTTGCCCTACGCCACGGCGAGATCCTGCAGGCCGACGCTGTTATCTTCAACGGCGATGTGGCCGCCCTTCGGCAGCAATCGGTGGGCATTCGTCGTGGCCGCACCGACGGGGAACTCCTTAACGCGTCTGTCTTCGGCACCCCGGACGATGACCTATCCAAGCGCTCCCTCTCTGCACTTACGCTTTCCATGCACGCGAAGACGGATGGATTTCCGCTGATCTATCACAATCTGTTTTTCCATCAGAACTACGCCCAAGAGTTTGCTGACATCTTTCGCGATCGCAGGCTGCCACGTCAGCCCACCGTCTACATCTGCGCCCAAGACCGAGACGACACGGCGTTGCCACCCGGCGGACCCGAACGGCTACTATTGTTGGTCAATGCCCCGGCCACGGGTGACCGGGCTTCTTTCACCCCCTCGGAGATTCGCGAATGCACCGACGCAAGTTTTTCACTGATGCAGCGCTGCGGTCTTACGGTCGATCACTGCGAGACCAACACGGTCATCACGACCCCCACGCATTTTCATCAGCGATTTCCAGCAACGGGGGGTGCACTGTATGGCCACGCGACCCACGGATGGATGCACGCCTTCTCACGATGGGGATCGACAACCCCCCTGCCCGGACTGATGCTCGCGGGGGGATCGGTTCATCCGGGGCCGGGCGTTCCCATGGCCGCCCTCTCGGGCCGATTGGCGGCCGCAACCCTGATGGCTCACCTCGGTTTGACCAAGCCGTCTCGCCGGGTGGTTATCTCTGGTGGTATGTCGATGCGCTGAGCGACTGTGGGCAATACGGCCTCACCGTAATCGCCTTCGTCGGCAGCTTCTACTCTTCGTACTACCACTGGGCCCAGAAGCGCGGCCGCGGCGACCCCGAGAATCACTGCTGCATCAATGTCTGTCTCTAC
>JBDLRC010000165.1:0-4452 GCA_039800265.1 Pseudomonadota bacterium | reverse complement strand
TGAAACCTTCATCACGCCCCCGACCTGCTCAAACGCGGACTGGAGCGCAACGAATGCAAAGCGGGCGTGATCCATCACGCTCACATAAAAATCCACACCGTTGCATTTGCGGCCCATGGTGCCAACAACCTTTAACGTGCTCTTACCCTCGGGATGGGCCGACACGCTCGTGCGGCCGCAGCCGCCATCGATGAGCCGCACATGGACGGAGACCTCACGCTCGGGAAGCTTTGGCTCGGTCATCACACGCAATCGATTGCTCTCAGGCCAGACCGAGACACGCACCGACTTAAAGTTCACCATCGCCGCATGGGGCCCAACGTTGTAGGTCGAAGTCGGCCTGCGATCAAACTTACCCGGATCAATCTCTGGCTCATTAAAACGGCTCCCATCGACAACGAAGTGTCCCTCGATGCGATGGATCCCCGACTCACGCAGCCGGCGCGCAATTTCAGCAAGATCTTCCACCACCAGCTTAGGGTCGCCGCCCCCTTGAAAATAGAGATCCCCGCGCAATACGCCCTGCTCGACTGTCCCGGTGGTTGCCAAGCGTGTGCGATGCCGAAACTGGGGACCGAGCACGCCCAGTGCTGCACGGGTTGTCACCAATTTCATGACCGATGCCGGATTCATAGGCACGTCAGCATTAAACCCATGGCCTGCGATCACCGGCCCCATCAGCACCACCGGCGGAAGCGGCACGATGGCCACCGACCACGCGGACTCGGGAAGACCCGACTCCTGAATGATGTTTCGCACCTCCGAAGGCGCTGCAGAGAGTTTGAGCGCGGGCGTAAATTGAGCAAGCGCCCATCCTGGCCAAAAGACCAGAAAAAACAAGAGTGTTGTGCGTGCGTTTCGGGTCACTTCGTGAGATAGTTCGGCGCTTCAATAAAAATGTGGCCTCATTATGACGAAGAGGCCCGGCGATCGAAACGCTCGTATACCGTAGGGGACAACTGCGATGGCACTGGAAAAGAACGAAAACTACTTTGAACTCACCGATGACAGCGACCGTGCGTCTGCCATCGAGGCACAGTTCAACGAAGACGCCTTAGAAGAGGCCCGCCGGCGAATCGCGCCCGAGACCAGCCCCGACTTTGATGGCAAGCATTGCATCGAGTGTGGCGAAAAGATCCCGGCAGCTCGGCTCAAACTCGGCAAGATCCGCTGTATCGACTGCCAGAGCCTGAAAGAACAGAAAACGAAGTTCTTCGGCGGCTAGCCCCGCTAGGGCCTTGAGGCGCCCGCCCTCGGGGCCAACCCCTCCCTTGCCTGGCGCGCGTCCAGAACCCAAGGGTTAACCCTAGTTTTGCTTTGCCCTTGAAAAGGGGCTTTCTCGCCCCTATTATTAGCACTCGAAGGCAACGAGTGCTAACAGCGCCGGGGCCCGAAACAAATGTTCAACCTTGTCTTTTTAGGAATGGAGTAACACCAATGAAATTGCGTCCTCTGCACGACCGCCTCGTGGTCAAACGCCTCGACAACGAGCGCAAAACCGCCTCCGGCATCGTGATCCCCGACAACGCCGCCGAGAAGCCCGATCAGGGCGAGGTGCTGGCCGTGGGCAACGGAAAAATCCTGGAAGACGGAAAAGTCCGCGCCCTGGATGTCAAAGTCGGCGACAAAGTCCTCTTTGGAAAGTACTCGGGTCAGACCGTAAAGGTCGACGGCGATGAGCTGTTGGTCTTGCGTGAAGACGATGTCATGGCCGTGATTGCCTAACGCATCGCACCCCAAAACGAAACGACTCAACCTCAACTCTCAACGGAGTAACAAACAATGGCAGCAAAACTCGTAATGTTCGGCGATGACGCCCGTCACAAGATGGTGGCCGGGGTCAATATCCTCGCCAATGCAGTGAAGGTAACCCTTGGTCCCAAAGGCCGTAACGTGGTGCTCGAGCGCTCCTTCGGCTCACCCACCGTAACCAAAGACGGTGTTTCAGTGGCCAAAGAAATCGAACTCAAAGACAAGTTCGAGAACATGGGCGCCCAGATGGTGAAAGAAGTGGCCTCCAAGACCTCCGACTCCGCCGGTGACGGTACCACCACCGCAACCGTGTTGGCCCAAGCCATCGTGCGCGAAGGCATGAAGTACGTTGCCGCCGGTATGAACCCCATGGATCTGAAGCGCGGTATCGACAAAGCCGTGGGCGCAATCACCGAAGAGCTCAAAAAGATCAGCAAGCCCTGCACGACGTCCAAAGAAATCGCCCAAGTTGGCGCGATCTCGGCCAACTCCGACCAGGAAATCGGCGACATCATCTCCCAGGCCATGGAAAAGGTCGGCAAAGAGGGTGTGATCACTGTGGAAGACGGCAAGTCGTTGAACAACGAGCTTGACGTTGTAGAAGGTATGCAGTTTGACCGTGGCTATCTGTCACCCTACTTCATCAATAACCCCGAAAAGCAGATCGCGGTTCTCGACGATCCCTTCATCCTCCTGCATGACAAAAAAGTATCGAACATCCGTGACCTGCTGCCCGTGCTTGAGCAGGTGGCCAAGTCGGGCCGTCCGCTGCTGATCGTGGCAGAGGAAGTGGAAGGCGAGGCACTGGCCACTCTGGTGGTGAACAACATGCGCGGCATCCTGAAGACCGTTGCTGTCAAAGCCCCTGGCTTTGGCGATCGTCGCAAAGCGATGCTGGAAGACATGGCCATCCTGACCGGCGGCGTGGTGATCTCGGAAGAGACCGGCATGAGCCTGGAAAAAGCCTCCCTGCAAGAGCTCGGCCGCGCCAAGCGCGTCGAGATCGGCAAAGAGAACACCACCATCATTGACGGTGCTGGCGATGCCAAAAACATCGAGGCACGTGTCAAACAGATCCGTGTTCAGATCGAAGAAGCGACCAGCGACTACGACCGCGAAAAACTCCAAGAGCGTGTTGCAAAACTCGCTGGCGGCGTGGCCGTGATCCGCGTCGGTGCCGCAACCGAAGTTGAAATGAAGGAAAAGAAAGCCCGCGTGGAAGACGCACTCCACGCTACCCGCGCTGCCGTTGAAGAAGGCATCGTGGCCGGCGGTGGTGTTGCCCTGCTGCGCGCCCGCGCTGCCGTGGCTGTGAAGGGATCGAACCCCGATCAAGACGCCGGCATCAAGATCGTCATGCGTGCAGTCGAAGAGCCCCTGCGCCAGATCGTGGCCAACTGTGGTGAAGAGCCCAGCGTGGTCGTGAACAAGGTGCTCGAGGGCAAAGGCAGCACCGGCTATAACGCTGGTACAGGCGAGTTCGGCGACATGTTGGCCATGGGTGTTGTTGACCCAACCAAGGTGACCCGCACGGCGCTTCAGAACGCTGCTTCTGTTGCCTCACTGATGCTGACCACCGACTGCATGGTGGCCGAAGCCCCCGCAGACGACAAAGCAGGCGGCGGTATGCCTGGTGGTATGGGCGGTATGGGTGGCATGGGCGGTATGGGCGACATGGGCATGTAATTGCCCCGTTCGTAAACCCACAAGAGACGAGGAGACTTCCGGGAACTTTCAGCCTAAGGTGGACTCTGAATCCATGGTTGTCTCCTTGCGACTCTTTGCCCCGCCCTCGTGCGGGGCTTTTTCTTTATACTGTCGGCTGTGAACTTTTTTCAGCGCCTCCATCACGCCTGGCAGCACCAACAATCACTTCTTTGCGTTGGGCTTGACCCCGATCTCTCACGATTCCCCGCACCACTCGCGTCGCTTGCCGAGCAAGATCCCGTTGCAGCGATCGAGACTTTCTGCCTGGGCATCATGGAAGCCACCGCACCCTTTTGTTCGGCCTTTAAACCACAGATTGCCTACTTTGCCTCTCACCGCGCTGAAGCAGCGCTTGAGCGGCTATCGCAGATCGCCCGTGACCGATTCCCGCACCACATCTGGCTACTAGACGCCAAGCGTGGTGATATCGGTAGCACGGCAGAACACTATGCAAAAGAAGCCTATGACCGATATCAGGCAGACGCGGTGACGGTCAGCCCATATATGGGCACCGATAGCCTTGCGCCGTATCTGAAATACGAGAGTCGCGGCATCTTCGTCCTCTGTCGCACAGCCAACGCGGGTGGGGATGATTTCCAGATGCTCAAAACCGAGCATCGACCCCTGTATCTAGAAGTCGCACGTCAGGCCGCAGAACGCTGGAACGCACACGAGCAGGTAGGCTTGGTGGTGGGTGCGACCTACCCAAGAGAAATCGAATCAGTTCGCCAAGTCGCCAAAACACTGCCGTTCCTGATCCCCGGAATCGGCGCTCAGGGTGGTGATCTTATTGCGACTGTGAAAGCGGGAAAGAACGCAGATGGCGGTATGTTGATCAATTCTTCACGCGCCATTCTTTATGCCGATGCGACCGATCAGTGGCAGCAGTCCGCCGCAAAGGTTGCACAACAGACCCGAGACGACATTAATGCAGCCCTCTAATACCGCGACGCTCTCAGCCGTCACGCCCAACACATCAGGCGCCTGGGCGTT
>JBDLRC010000164.1:0-4245 GCA_039800265.1 Pseudomonadota bacterium | reverse complement strand
GAGCAGCTGATCGCCGTCAAACACCGTGCCCTGGGCATCGGCCATGATCAGCCTGTCGGCATCGCCATCCAATGCAATGCCATAGTCGGCCCCTTCGGCAACCACCTTGGCCGCCAAGGCTGCGGGCGCCGTCGCGCCCACCTTGTCGTTGATGTTAAAACCATCGGGCTCGTGGCCCATCATGACCACATCGGCACCGAGTTCATGAAACACCGGCCGCGCCACCTGATAGGCAGCACCATGGGCACAATCGATCACTAAACGCAGCCCACGCAGCGACAACGACGATGGGAAGGTGTTTTTGCAAAATTCAATGTAGCGGCCCGATGCATCGTTTAAGCGCCGGACCTTGCCCAATTCGGCCGAAGGCACACACACCAGAGGCTCATCCAGCGCAGTCTCGATGGCCTGCTCAATGCTGTCCGAGAGTTTTTCACCCTGGCCATCAAAAAACTTGATGCCGTTGTCATCAAAGCGGTTATGCGAGGCACTGATCACAATGCCGGCAGACAGCCGCAGTGCGCGGGTCAGGTAGGCCACGGCCGGCGTGGGCATGGGGCCAATCAAGACCACGTCGACCCCCGCCGCGCTTAAGCCCGACTCCAAGGCGGACTCCAACATGTAGCCCGAGATACGGGTGTCTTTGCCGATCAGCACGCAGGGGTGGCCGGTCTGGCCCTGAGCGCGTGCCCGGGCCACGAGGACCCGCCCAGCCGCATTGCCGAGCTTTAAGACGATATCGGGCGTGATCGGGGCCTTGCCCACCTTGCCGCGAATGCCATCGGTTCCAAAATAGTGACGCGCTGTCATGGCGCCATTTTAGACGCCGGAGCCCGACAGACCCCTCCAGACCGAGAGCGCCTGTACCGTGGCCCGAACATCGTGCACGCGAAGCACCTGCGCGCCCTGGGCTGCCGCCCACAGCGCTGCTGCCACGCTGCCTGACACCCGCTCATGGGGCTCTGAAGGCACCCCCATCAGCGCACCGATCATGCGCTTTCGGGAGACCCCGACCAGGATCGGCTGCCGGGCGCTGAGCGCCCCCAGGGCACGCATGAGGGCCAGGTTGTGCTCAAGCGTCTTACCAAATCCAAATCCGGGGTCGAGCACGATGCGCTCGCGCTGAACGCCGCTGGCCATCAGCGCATCACGCTGGGTCATCAAAAACGCGGTGACCTCGGCGACAACATCGGTGTACGTGGGCGCATCCTGCATGGTCTGAGGCTCACCCTGCATGTGCATCACGCACAGCCCACACTGCGAACCAACCGCCGCTGCGAATGCTTCAGGATCGCGAAAGCCGTTCACATCGTTGATCATGTCGGCACCGCAGGCAATCGCCTGTTGCATCACTTTCGGCCGGCGTGTGTCCACCGAAATCGGTCGGCCCAGATGGCGCAGGCCATCGACCACCGGAAGCACACGGTCGCACTCCTGCTGAACACTGACCGGTTCGGCGCCAGGGCGGGTCGACTCGCCGCCGATATCGAGAATATCGGCCCCTTCAGCCACCAGCTGCTCTGCATGCGCAATGGCCCGGGCAGTATCAAGACCCTGGCCTGGTGCCCAAAACTGGCCGCCGTCGGAGAAAGAATCCGGGGTCACGTTCACGATGCCCATGACGAGCGGGCGTGTCAGCGGCAAGGTGTGCCGCCCACAAAGAAAAACCGGCGGGTGTTCCGCCGGTTGATCTACTGCTGTGACTGCCATGCCGTTAGGCGGCAGCCGGCGCCGTAGGCGCTACACCGGTGGGACCAGGGCCTCCGGAGTTCGGGGTGCCCGAGCCGGCCTGTTTGGGCGGACGGGGCGGACGGCCTTCGACGATGTCGTTGATCTGATCAGCATCAATCGTTTCCCAGTCGAGAAGCGCGTTGGCCATGGCATGCATTTTGTCTTTGTTGTCTTCGATGATCTTGCGTGCAACAGCGTATTGCTCATCGATGATGCGACGAATTTCTTTGTCGACCTTCTGCATGGTGTTTTCCGAGACATGGGTGGTCTTGGTGATCGAGCGGCCCAAGAACACTTCGCCTTCGTTTTCAGCGTAGACCATTGGGCCCAGCTCATCACTCATGCCGTAACGGGTCACCATGTCACGGGCCAAGGAAGTGGCACGCTCAAAATCGTTGGATGCGCCGGTGGTCATCTGATTCATGAAGACTTCCTCGGCGATACGGCCACCGAAAAGCACGGAAATAGTATTGAGCATGCGCTCTTTGTCCATGCTGTAGCGGTCGCCTTCGGGCAGCTGCATGGTCACACCAAGGGCGCGGCCACGAGGAATGATGGTGACCTTGTGCACCGGATCGGTCTTCGGCAGCATGCGGGCAACCAGCGCATGGCCCGACTCGTGATAGGCCGTGTTCTTGCGCTCTTCTTCAGGCATCACGATGGACTTACGCTCGGCACCCATCATGATCTTGTCTTTGGCTTTCTCGAAATCCATCATCTCCACAACGCGACCGTTGCGTCGGGCTGCAAAGAGCGCTGCTTCGTTGACCAGGTTGGCCAGATCCGCACCAGAAAAGCCAGGCGTGCCACGGGCCAAGATATCGGCACGGACATCGGTTGCAATGGGCACCTTGCGCATGTGCACATTCAGAATCTGCTCGCGGCCACGGACATCGGGGAGCGACACCACCACCTGGCGGTCAAAACGACCCGGGCGAAGCAATGCGGGATCCAACACATCGGGGCGGTTGGTTGCGGCAATCACGATGATGCCCTGGCCGGTCTCGAATCCATCCATCTCGACCAGCATCTGGTTCAGGGTCTGCTCGCGCTCATCATTGCCGCCACCGAGACCTGCACCACGCTGACGGCCCACGGCATCGATCTCATCGATAAAGATGATGCAAGGCGCCTGCTTTTTGGCCTGCTCAAACATATCGCGGACACGGGCTGCACCCACACCCACAAACATCTCCACGAAATCAGATCCGGAGATCGAGAAAAATGGCACCTTGGCCTCGCCGGCAATCGCCTTGGCCAACAATGTTTTACCGGTACCGGGCTGGCCCACCATGAGCACACCGCGAGGAATGCGGCCACCCAGCTTCTGGAACTTGGAGGGATCACGCAGGAACTCGACCAGTTCCACCACGTCTTCTTTGGCTTCATCGCAGCCGGCCACATCGGCAAAGGTCACCGTGTTGGTGTTTTCATCGAGCATGCGGGCGCGCGATTTTCCAAACGAGAAGGCTCCGCCTTTTCCGCCACCCTGCATCTGGCGCATAAAGAACACCCAGACCGCGATCAAAAGCAGCATGGGGAACCACGACACGAAAATGCTCATCAGCAGTGAGGGCTCTTCCTCAGCCTTGGCCGACACCCGCACGCCGTACTTCATCAGATCGGACACCATCCAGAGGTCTTGCGGCGTGTTGACGACGATCTGACGCTCATCGTTGGTGATCGCACGGACCGTGCGGCCTTCCACCTGAGCCGACTTGATGCGGCCCTGACGGGCCTCTTCCATAAATTGCGAGTACGGCACCTCGGGCCCGCGGGCCTGACGGTTGTCAAACTGACGAAATACCGTGAACAGAACCAAGGCAATCACCATCCAGATGGCTGCTTTGGGGATCATGTTGTTCAAGGTGCTACTCCTTCAAAAATCAAAGCGATAGGGCCGGCCACAAAAACCCGGTGAATGTCTTGGATTCTATGCCCCGGGATTGGTTTCCTCAATTGGATTTTTCAACGCCATTGATAGCCAAATGGCGTCCTGACGCGGTTTTTCAAGGGGTTGTAATGGAAAAACCCCAGGGGCGAATGCCTTTGGGGCCGATTCAGGCCGATTTGAGCCTGCGGCCGAGAAGAAAGGTCTCGGACGACTGGGCGCGTGATGCTGGGGGCTTTCGGGGCGAAACGGTCACGAAATGACGCTTAAAGAGCTCCACAAGCTGGCTGTAGCCGCTGCCTTGAAAGACTTTAACCAGCAGCGCACCGTCGGGTTTTAAGTGCGCCAATGCGAATTCAAGGGCGAGCTCGCAGACGTGGGCAATGCGCGCAGCATCGGCGGACTCCACGCCCGACAAGTTGGGCGCCATATCGGAGAGCACCAGGTCCACCTTTTCCCCGCCAAGCTTGTCGGCCAGGGCCTGAGCAACGCTGTCTTCACGGAAATCGCCTTCCAGAAACTCCACATCGGCGATGGGCTCCATGGGCAGAATATCAAGCGCCAGAATGCGGCCATGCACGCGTTTACCACTCTCACCCGGTGCCTTGACCGAGAGAATTTCG
>JBDLRC010000163.1:0-5375 GCA_039800265.1 Pseudomonadota bacterium | reverse complement strand
GCCAGGAGTTTGTCGATCTCGGCCACATACTTATCGGTTAATTTCTGGGTGTCATCCTGGCCTCGGCGCTCATCATCTTCCGAGATCGCTTTTTCTTTGACCAGCTTTTTCAGTGACTCATTGGCATCGCGGCGAATGTTACGAATGGCGATTTTCGTTTCTTCCCCTTCATGGCGAACGACCTTGGTCAGCTCACGACGACGTTCCTCGGTCAATGCCGGCATCGGAACGCGAATCAGGTCGCCGGAGGTCGCCGGGTTAAGGCCAAGATCAGACTCACGGATCGCCTTTTCGACCACGGCCACCATTTTCTTTTCCCATGGCTGGACCCCGATCGTCCGGCCGTCGATCAGCGTGACATTGGCCACCTGTGTCAACGGCGTCGGGTTGCCGTAGTAATCCACCTGGATTTGATCCATAAGGCCGGTGTGCGCACGGCCGGTACGCACCTTGGCCAGATTGGTTTTAAGACTTTCAATGCTGCGGGCCATTTTGCCGTCCGCCGCAGCGCGCACTTCCTGAACCGTGGTCATTTCATGATCTCCAGATCACAACACTGCAGATGATTAAACGTGAACCAGGGTGCCCTCTGGCTCACCCGACACGATGCGGGCCAACGCGCCCGGCTTAAAAATACTGAACACACGAATGGGTAACTTCTGATCTCGGCACAAGGCAAATGCCGTGGCATCCATGACCTTGAGGTTCTGAGAGATCGCGTCATCAAAACTCACCCGCTCGTAGCGCTTCGCGCTGGGATCTTTCACCGGATCGCTGGTGTAGACGCCATCCACTTTCGTGGCTTTCAGCACGATCTCCGCACCGATCTCCGCACCCCGAAGTGCCGCGGCGGTATCGGTCGTGAAAAACGGATTGCCTGTTCCCGCAGCAAAGACCAGCACCTTGCCCTCTTCCAGATACCGAATCGCCTTCGGCCGAATGTAAGGCTC
Source organism: Pseudomonadota bacterium (assembly GCA_039800265.1). Classification (GTDB taxonomy): domain Bacteria; phylum Pseudomonadota; class Gammaproteobacteria; order Burkholderiales; family Burkholderiaceae_A; genus Lacustribacter. Next base: position 4,425 of record JBDLRC010000163.1, on the reverse strand, counting down.
AACCACTTGATCAATACGTAGCGCAGACTGCACACGGGCCGTAAGGCCAGCACGACGCATAGCATCTTGCAACGCCAACGCATTCATGACGGTCGCGATCATGCCCATGTAGTCGGCAGTCGCGCGGTCCATTCCCGAGGCGCCTAAGGCGACACCGCGAAAAATATTTCCACCGCCAATCACGACTGCGACCTCCACACCCATGGATGTGACCTGCGCAATCTCTTTCACAATGCCATCAATGGTCTCCCGGTTGATGCCGTAGGGGTCCTGCCCCATCAGGGCCTCACCCGAGAGTTTCAGCAGTATGCGCTTCACAACGAGGGCCACAGCGTTAGGCTGCCCGTGCGGCCGCCTGTTGCGCAGCCACCTCGGCGGCAAAATCGGTCACCTTCTTCTCGATGCCCTCGCCCACGATAAACAGGGTGAATGCCGCGATCGAAGCGCCTTTGGCCTTAAGCAGCTGCTCAATGGTCTGTTTGCCGTCCTCGGCCTTCACGAAGACCTGGCCCAGCAGCGTGACTTCCTTCAGGAATTTCTGCACGGTGCCCTCCACCATCTTGGCGACGATGTCGGCCGGCTTGCCCGACTCGGCTGCCTTCTCGGCTGCAATACGGCGCTCGGTTTCAATCACCGCGGGATCCACACCGGATGCATCAAGTGATTTCGGTTTGGACGCTGCGATATGCATGGCCAGGTCACGGCCGAGTTGATCGTCTCCGCCGACGAGGTCGAGCAGCACGCCAATCTTGGAGCCGCCGTGCACATAAGAAAAGAATTTGCCCTTGGCCTGGGACTGCACAAACCGGCGCACGCTGATGTTTTCACCGATCTTGCCCACCAATGCGGCGCGCACCGACTCTACCGTGCCGCCGGCAAGCGCCTGGCCCGACAGTGCCTCGACATTGGCCACATTGCCCGACGCGGCGAGCTTGGCGACGTCTGCAGCAAAGGCAAGGAAGTCAGGGTTCTTGGCCACGAAATCGGTCTCGCTGTTGATCTCAACCATAGCGGCCTTGGCGCCCTCGACATGGATGGCCACCACACCCTCGGCGGCCACCCGTGCGGCAGCCTTGCTGGCCTTGCTGCCGAGTTTCACGCGCAGGATTTCCTCTGCCTTGTCCATATCGCCGTTGGCCTCGGCCAGGGCTTTTTTGCACTCCATCATCGGGGCATCGGTCTTCTCGCGAAGCTCTTTCACCATACCTGCGGTAATGTCCGCCATCTTTATCTCTCCTGTGTTTCTACATTCTCAACTGCATCTCGTCATACAAAAAAGGCCGATCACATGGTTCGGCCTGGCGTGTCCCGCCCAGGAATCGTCAGATGCCTGGGGGCGCATCGTAGGCCCGCAGCACAGCGGCGGGACCGTACCCTGGGTTACGCCTCGTTTTCGACCTCGACGAACTCGTCGTTCTCATCACGGATGGCCGAGACCACATCGGCCACAGCATTCGCACGGCCATCCAGAATCGCATCGGCCACCGCACGTGCGTACAACGTCACGGCACGGCTGGCATCGTCGTTACCAGGGATCACATAATCCACGCCCTCGGGCGAATGGTTGGTATCCACCACGGCCACCACAGGAATGCCGAGCTTATTGGCTTCTTGCACAGCGATCTTGTGATAGCCCACATCCACGACAAACAGGGCGTCGGGCAGACCCGCCATTTCTTTGATGCCGCCCAAGGTTTTGTTCAGCTTTTCCAACTCGCGGCCAAATGAGAGGGCCTCTTTCTTGCTCATGCGCTCAAGGCCGCCTTCGGCCGCGGTCGCTTCCATGTCTTTGAGACGTTTGATGGAGGTCTTGACCGTTTTGAAGTTGGTCAGCATGCCGCCCAGCCAACGCTGGTCGACATAGGGCATGCCTGCGCGGCCAGCCTCTTCAGCAATGATCTCGCGCGACTGGCGCTTGGTGCCCACAAAGAGCACGGTGCCGCGACGCTGAGAAAGCTGTTTGATGAACTTGAGCGCGTCGCCCAGATGGGTCACGGTGTGCTCAAGGTTGATGATGTGGATCTTGTTACGATGGCCGAAAATGTAAGGGGCCATCTTGGGATTCCAGAAGCGCGTCTGGTGACCAAAATGGACACCTGCTTCTAACATTTCACGCATGGATACAGACATAGTTTTCTCCTGCAAGGGTTAATCTCGGCACAAAGCAGTGGTCGGAGGAGCCCCTCCAACACCCTTGCGCTCTGTGCTTCGGGTTGATGCTTCGGGTTAAAATCGGAAAAATCGTTGAAAAATCAAAGATTTCAGAAAGCCTCTCATTCTAACGCTTTATGCCGATCACCTACAAATCCGAACCTGAAATCGCCGCCATGCGGGTGGCCGGACGGCTCGCGTCCGAGGTGTTGGACTACATTGGCCCCTTTGTGGTGGCCGGCGTGACCACCGGCGAAATCGACCGTCTTTGTCACGACTACATGGTCAATGTGCAGGGCACCGTACCCGCCCCGCTCAATTACTGCCCGCCGGGCTATAAGCCCTACCCGAAATCAATCTGCACCTCGATCAATCACCAGGTCTGCCACGGCGTGCCCGGAGACCGGGTGCTCAAGCCCGGGGATATCGTCAATATCGATATCACGGTCATCAAAGATGGCTTCCATGGGGACACCAGCCGCATGTTCATGGTCGGCGAGGCCTCGATCGCGTCCAAACGGCTCTGCGACATCACCCACCAGGCGATGTGGGCCGGCATCACCCAGGTTGCCCCCGGCAAACGGCTTGGCGATATTGGCGCAGCGATTCAACGGCTGGCCGAATCCTCGGGCTATTCGGTGGTCCGCGAGTTCTGCGGCCACGGCATAGGCCGAGGCTTTCATGAAGAGCCACAGGTGCTGCATTACGGCCGACCCGGCACCGGGGTGGAGCTCAAACCCGGCATGACGTTCACGATTGAACCCATGATCAACGCCGGGCGACCCGAGATTAAAGAACTGGCCGATGGCTGGACCATCGTCACCAAGGACCACAGCCTGTCTGCCCAGTGGGAGCACACCGTACTGGTGACCGAGACAGGCGTTGAGGTGCTCACGATCTCCGATGGAAGCCCTGACCGTGAGCGCCGTCGCCACCCCCATTGAGTCGCTTAAGCAGTCGCTAAAAGAGGCCCGCGCGGCCAACGCCCTGGCATGGACGGCCTCGGTGAACCCGGCAGCGCCGCTCGCAGAACTGAGCCGTGCCGTGGATCGGATCCTTGTCGATCTCTGGGCATCGCATGGGTTTGGAAATGCCGCCTTGGTCGCCGTGGGCGGCTACGGGCGTGGCCAACTCTTCCCTTTTTCCGACGTGGACCTGATGATCCTCTTGCCCGAGGGGGTGTCGGAAGAAGAGATCCGTGAACCGGCCGAGCGCCTGGTCAGTGCCCTCTGGGATATCGGACTGGATGCCGGCCACAGCATCCGCAGCGTCCACGAATGCATCGCGCAGGCAAAGGCAGACCTGACAGTTGCCACGGCGCTGCTGGAATCACGATGGATCGCTGGCCCCAAGCCACTGGTCCACCAGCTGCACCGGGCCTGGCGTGATGCGATCCACGCGGCCGAGTTTGCCCAAGGAAAACTCCTTGAAATGCAGCAACGCCACGCGCGTCATCAAGACACGCCCTACAGCCTTGAGCCCAATTGCAAAGAGAGCCCAGGCGGCCTCCGAGACCTGCAGGTCTTGCATTGGGTCACCGCCGCATTTGGTCTTGGCAAGAAGTGGTCGGACCTCGCCCGAGACGGGTTGATTACCGAACGAGAGGCGCGGGAACTGGTAAAGAGCGAACGGCTGCTGAATCTGCTTCGCGGCCATCTGCACTTGGCCGCCGGCCGCCGAGAGGATCGGCTGGTCTTTGATTTGCAAAATGCGCTGGCGGAACGGCTCGGCGTATCCCCGGAACGTGGCAAACGGGCCAGCGAACGGCTGATGCAGCGTTACTACCGTGCCGCTAAAGTGATTCTGCAGATCAGTTCCTTGTTGCTGGCCAACCTAGAACCACGGCTCTTCCCCACATCACGCGGCGAGGGCGCCAATGCGCCTCGCCCACTCAACGATGACTTTCAAGAAGTTCTGGGCCTCTTGGACATGCGCGACGACGATCTGTTTGCGCGTCGCCCCACGGCCATATTGGAATCCTTTCTTCTTTTGCAACAGTATCCTGATCTGCGCGGCATGACGGCCCGCACCATGCGCGCCCTGTGGAATCACCGTGACAACATCAACGCCGATTTCCGACGCGTGCCCGAACATCGCAGGCTGTTTTTAACGATGCTTCAACAGCCGCAGGGCATTGTCCACGGCCTAAGGCTCATGAATAACCTCGGTATTCTTGGCCGTGTTCTGCCGGTATTTCGAAAAATCGTGGGCCAGATGCAGCACGACTTGTTCCACGTCTACACCGTTGATCAGCACATTCTTCAGGTGGTCCGA
>JBDLRC010000162.1:0-5251 GCA_039800265.1 Pseudomonadota bacterium | reverse complement strand
AGGGTTTTGATCAGCGCTTTCAGTATCTCCTCGCGGTCCTCTGCACTCACCAGATCGATCTTATTGAGCACAATCCAGCGTGGTTTCTTGGCCAACGAAGCGTCGTAGCGTTTCAACTCGGCCACCAGGCTTCGCACCTCCGCAGCCAATCGCTTCACCAACAAGGCACGGCCTTCGGAACTGGAGACGTCGCCACCCGGCGGACAAATGTCCACGATGTGAAGCAGCAAACGCGTGCGTTGAAGATGGCGAAGGAACTGATGGCCCAGGCCTGCGCCCTCCGCAGCACCCTCGATCAATCCCGGAATATCGGCCATGACAAAACTGCGCGCCGGCCCGGTGCGGACCACACCGAGATTTGGATGGAGGGTTGTGAACGGGTAGTCGGCAATCTTTGGCCGGGCGTTGGAGCAGGCGGTGATCAGCGTGGACTTTCCGGCATTCGGCAGGCCGAGCAATCCCACATCGGCCAAGACCTTAAGCTCGAGCTTCAATCGACGGTGTTCGCCCTCTGTGCCTTTGGTCGCCTGACGCGGCGCACGGTTGGTGCTCGATTTGAAGTGCAGATTGCCCAGACCTCCACGCCCACCTTTGGCCAGTACCACCTCTTGCGCATCCATCGACAAGTCGGCAATCAGCTCCCCGGTCTCGGCATCGGTGATCACGGTCCCGACAGGCATACGCAACACGATGTCTTCGGCCGCCGCGCCGTAACGATCGGATCCCTGGCCATGCTCGCCCCCACGCGCACGATGCAGCCGCGCGTAGCGGTAATCAATCAATGTGTTGATGTTGCGATCGGCAATGGCCAGCACCGAGCCGCCCCGGCCACCGTCGCCGCCGCTCGGGCCTCCCTTGGGGATAAATTTCTCGCGACGAAACGCGACAATGCCGTTGCCGCCATTGCCTGCGTGGACCTCGATCGTTGCTTCGTCTATGAATTTCATCAATAAAAAAGCCCCGCTTTTAAGGCGGGGCTTTTCGTGTTCTGTTACGAAAAGGGCTTAGTCCGCCAACACACTGACCGTGGAACGGTTCAATGGGCCGCGCACTGCAAACTTCACTTTTCCGTTGGTCAAAGCAAACAGAGTGTGATCCTTGCCCATGCCCACGTTTTCTCCGGCATGGAACTGGGTACCACGCTGACGAACAATAATGCTGCCCGCCGCGATCTGTTCACCACCAAACACCTTCACGCCCAGACGTTTTGCCTCTGAGTCACGACCATTTCGCGTACTGCCGCCGCCTTTTTTCTGTGCCATTTTGCTTGCTTACTTCTTGATGTCGGTAATGTTGAGTTCGGTGTAATTCTGACGATGACCCTGGGTCTTGGCGTAGTGCTTACGACGACGGTGCTTGAAAATGCGGACCTTGTCGTGACGGCCGTGCGAGACCACCGTTGCCTGAACGGAAGCACCGGCCACGCGGGGGGTGCCCACAACCACAGAGGCGCCCTCGCCCACAGCCAGAACCTGATCGAGCACCACCTGGCTGCCAACGTCGGCGACAAGACTTTCGACCTTCAGTGTCATGCCGGGGCTCACGCGGTACTGCTTGCCCCCGGTTTTAATTACGGCATACATGGTGATCCATCCTTCTGTTTTGCACGGTCGGTGCACGTTTGTTTGGCGTCGCGATGCGCCAAGCGCACACACGAGAACCCGAAACGATAGGGCTAAGTGACTGTTTTGTCAAATGATTCTAGGCCCCGGGCTGCGGGGGAAGGCTAGCCCTCGCGGGCGCCGATGTCATAATTTGCAAGGTGAACGCACCCATCAACCCGATCGGAACCGAAAACCCGCCCCCCTCGGCAGCCTCCGGACCCCAGTCCATCGTAGCCCCGGAAATGGCCGCGGTGGATCAGGTGATCCGCCAACGGCTCTCCTCCGACGTGGTGTTGATCGGCCAAATCGCCGAATACATCATCCAGAGCGGCGGGAAACGGGTACGACCAGCCCTTCTATTGATGGTTTCCGGGGCACTAAGCGCTCACTTACAAAAAACCGCAGGCCTTTCTCGCCTGACAGCCGAACATGCCGCCATCATGGCCGCCGTGGTGGAATTCATTCATACCGCCACCCTGCTTCACGACGATGTCGTCGATGAATCCGGGCTTCGGCGTGGGCGGCCCACGGCCAATGTGCTGTTTGGCAATGCTGCCAGCGTTCTAGTGGGTGACTTTCTGTATTCCCGCGCATTCCAGATGATGGTCGAAGTGGGCTCCTCCGAAGTCATGGCCGTGATGGCCGAAAGCACCAATGTCATCTCGGAAGGCGAGGTGCTGCAGCTCATGAACTGCCAGGATCCCGACGTCACCGAGGAGCGCTACCTCCAGGTGATTCGGTTCAAGACCGCCAAACTCTTTGAGGCCGCCGCGAAAGTGCCGGCCGTGCTGGCCCAGGCCGACCCCATGCTGATCGAAGCCTGTGCTGCCTATGGCCGGCATCTGGGCACCGCATTCCAACTGATCGACGACGCGCTCGACTACACCGGCACCGAGGCCGATATCGGCAAGCGGCTTGGCGATGATCTCCGGGAAGGCAAGCCCACCCTGCCATTGATTCGCGTCATGGCGGTGGGCACACCCAGCGAACAACAACGTATTCGTGATGCCATCACACGGCCCGAGGACGCCGATTTCGATGCAGTGCTCGCCGCCATTGAGCGGACGGACGCCATGCGCTACACACTGTCCTGTGCGCAACATGAATGTCAGCTTGCCCGAGATGCGCTCGCCCCACTGCAGCCGTCCCCCTATCGACAGGCGCTCACCGATCTGCTCGATTTTGTGATTGAACGTAACCGTTAATGGATGATGTTCTGCGGGCCGCAACAAGGGTCCCGGCGGCGGAGCCCCATGGACTTCTCTGCTAGACTTCGGCCTTCATTTCGGGGTGTAGCTCAGCCTGGTAGAGTACTGCGTTCGGGACGCAGGAGTCGGAGGTTCGAATCCTCTCACCCCGACCAATTGATGGAGCGAATGCGTTGAATCAACTGCCGCTCTGGACCCATCTCACTGCGATTGCCGTGCTGCTGATGCTCTCGGGGTTCTTCTCGATCTCCGAGACCAGCATGATGGCGGTCAATCGTTACCGGCTCCGTCACCTGGCGCAACAAAACAAAAGCGGCGCCAAACGCGTGCTCGCATTGTTGCAGCAGACTGACCGCCTCTTGGCCACAATCCTCTTGGGCAACAACCTCGTGAACTCGGCGCTCACCGCGCTGGTCACGGCGATGGCCATCCAGTCCTTTGGCAACAACGACACCGTGTTGGCGATCGCAACAGGGGCGGTGGCGTTCGCCATCATTATCTTCGCGGAGATCACCCCCAAAATTATTGGCGCCAGCCGGCCCGAGCCCATCGCGATGGCCACCAGCCTTTTCTTGGCGCCGATGGTGCGCTTTGGCTATCCCCTGGTGGTCGTGATCAACAGTGTGGTCTCGGCGTTGCTGCGCGTACTCGGATTAAAAAAACTGACGGAGACGCCAAGCGGCAATCAGGCGATGTCCCCGCAAGAACTGCGCACCGCCATTCTGGAATCCACGCGCATGATTCCGGCCAAACACCGCTCGATCATGCTCAACCTGTTCGACATTGAAGACCTCACCGTCGATGACGTGATGATTCCGCGTGGCCGCATTGAGGCACTGGACCTGGAGTCCGATCCGCAGGCCCTGATCGATCAGCTCTCGACCTGCTTTCATAACAAGCTGCCCGTCTACGAAGGCGATATTCACAACATCGTTGGCATTCTTCACGTGCGTCGTGCCTTGGCATTGCTCTCACGCGAGGAGCTCAATCAAGCGACCATCCGCGAGAGCTTGATTGAGCCGTACTTTGTCCCAAGCGGCACACCGCTGTTCACACAGATGCAGTACTTTCAAGAAAACAAGCAACGCATCGGCCTGGTGGTTGACGAGTACGGCGAGATTGAAGGCCTGGTCACCCTGGAAGACATTGTGGAAGAGTTGGTCGGCGAGTTCACCACGCAGGCCCCGGGCGGCGTCTCCACCGGATTGTCTTGGGATGAGGACAACAGCGTCACGGTGGATGGGACCTCTCCGATACGTGACCTCAACCGCCGTCTTGGCATTGACCTGCCCAGCGACGGGCCCCGCACCTTGAATGGCTTGTTGTTGGAAACACTCCAAGAACTTCCAGATGCGCATGTCTCGGTCAAAATCGCCGATGTGCCCATGGAGATCCTGCAGACGCAAGGCCGGCTGATTCGACGGGTGCGTCTGATGCGGCCGAGCGCTTCCGAAAACTGACACGCCGTGTCCGCGCTCCCGACCATCATCACGATGACCGCCGGACTGCTCAGCCTGCCTATGTGGATTGAACTCGGCGCACGCGAAAGCCGACGCTGGGTCGATGCGGAGATGGCCGCTCGTTTGGCACAACGGCCATGGTGGACATGGGTCAGCGTGGTGGTGCTGGCCGCATGGATGGGAATTGCCCTGGGCCCAGCGTCGGATGAGGTACTACTGCTTTACGCTGTGACGGGGGTTCTGATTGCACTCCTCGTTGCGCTGGCCCGCAGTGATCTGATGTGCCGGCTTCTTCCCGATGTGCTCACCCTGAGTCTGATCGGCCTTGGTCTCCTGACCAGCCTTGGACTGGACAGCATGCATCCGCTGCACAGTCTGATCGGCGCCCTGGTCGGCTATGGCCTGCTGTGGGGTCTGGGTGCCGTGTTTCGCCGACTGCGCGGCGTTGAGGCCATCGGTCGCGGAGACTTTTCAATGGCCGCCGGCGTTGGGGCATGGCTGGGGTGGCAGGGCCTGCCGCTGGCCTTGATGGTGGCAAGCCTTGGTGCGCTGTTGGTCACGCTCGTGCTGCGGGCCACCCGCCGAACCGCCACAGGCTCGGAGGTTCCGAGCACATCACGCGGCTCATTTCTGCGCCAAGAGATGGCCTTTGGGCCAGCACTCGGCGCTGGTCTGTTGCTTGGATGGTCCCTTCTTGGCTAAACGTATCGTCGTGCTCACAGGCGGTATCGGCAGTGGCAAGAGCCTTGCCGCCGATCTGTTTACGCAGCATGGGGTCACCATCGTCGATGCCGATCAGATCTCTCGGGCGCTCACGGCACCGGGGGGCGCGGCCCTGCCCGACATCATCAACACCTTTGGTACCGCCTACATCGCAGGCGACGGTGGATTGGACCGCGCCAAGATGCGCGATCTGGTCTTTCAGGCGCCCGACAAACGTCAACAACTCGAAGCCATTTTGCACCCCAGAATCCGGAAC
>JBDLRC010000161.1:0-4207 GCA_039800265.1 Pseudomonadota bacterium | reverse complement strand
GGCGTACGTCTGCGCATGGCCATGGAGCACTTGGGTCCTATTTTCGTGAAGTTTGGACAGGTACTTTCCACCCGACGTGATGTCTTGCCGGAAGACATCGCCGATGAACTGACCAAACTCCAAGACCGCGTGCCTCCCTTTGACTCGGCGATCGCCGTGCGCACGATTGAGACAGCATTCGGCAAAAAAATTGAAAATCTTTTTTCTGAGTTTGATCGGACACCGATTGCGAGTGCGTCGATTGCCCAGGTGCACCTCGGGCGTCTTCGCGACGGCCGTGAAGTGGCAATCAAAGTGTTGCGGCCTGGCATGCTTGAGATCATCGAACAGGATCTCGCGCTTCTCAAATTGATCGCACGGTTCGTAGCGCGCTTCTCAACTGACGGGCGGCGCCTAAAGCCCGTTGAGAATGTGCAGGAATTTGACGCTTACCTGCACGATGAGCTGGATCTGGTCCGCGAAGCCGCCAATGCCAGTCAGCTGCGACGCAACTTCGAGGACTCCCATCTGCTGAAAATCCCAGAAATGATCTGGGACCTCTGCCGCAGCGATGTCATTGTGATGGAGCGTATTTACGGCATTCCCATCAATCGTTTTGATGAGCTGCAGGCCCACGGCATTGACTTAAAACGCCTGTCGCGCGATGGCGTGGAGATTTTTTTCACCCAAGTATTTCGCGACGGCTATTTTCATGCCGACATGCATCCGGGAAATATTCTGGTGGCTGACCGCGGGCCCCACTTTGGCCGCTATATCGCCCTGGACTTTGGCATTGTCGGCACGCTGTCCGATGTCGACAAAAACTACCTGGCCCATAACTTTCTGGCATTTTTCCGGCGTGACTACCGGCGCGTGGCCGAGCTGCATGTCGAGTCTGGCTGGGTACCGGCCGATACCCGCGTGGACGCCCTGGAGACGGCCATTCGAGGTGTCTGCGAGCCCTACTTCGATCGGCCCCTAAAAGAGATCTCGTTGGGCCAGGTGTTGGTTCGTCTGTTTCAGGCCTCACGGCGTTTTAATGTGGAAATCCAGCCGCAGCTGACCTTGTTGCAGAAGACCCTGCTCAACATTGAGGGGCTGGGCCGACAGCTGGACCCCGATCTGGATTTGTGGAAAACCGCAAAACCTTTCCTGGAGCGCTGGATGCAGGAGCAGATCGGATTCCGTGCGCTTCGCACCACACTCATGAAAGAGTCTGAACGCTGGGCCCAGACCCTGCCGCAACTGCCCCGGCTGGTGCACCAGGCATTAAGCCAGGCCGGCTCTGAAAAACAACTGCAGCTGCAACATCAGGTGGCCGCCCTGGAGCGGCATCAACGCGAAATCCGTCAGATGCTCTGGTTTGTGATCGGACTGATGCTCGCGATTCTCGTCATTTTGGGCATCGCACTTTTATAATCGAGCCGGCTCGGGCCGGGATCGGCCCTTTTTTCCACATCAAGTAAAGGCGGAACAACATGCTGCTCTGGCTGGTGATGGCGTACCTGCTGGTCTCGATTGCAATCGGCCTTTACGGGGCCTCGAAAGTCCACACGGCAAAAGACTACATCACCGCTGGGCGTAACTTGCCTATGGCTGTGGTGCTGGCCATGGTCTTTGCAACCTGGTTTGGGGCCGAAACCGTTCTGGGTATTTCGGCAACGTTTCTGGAAGAAGGCTTTCGAGGGCTGATCTCTGACCCCTTGGGAGCATCGCTGTGCCTTGTGGTTTTTGGTCTGGTGTTTGCTCGGCCTCTGTATCGACTCAATCTGATCACGCTGGGCGACTACTTCCGCATGCGCTATAACCGGCAGACCGAATTGCTGCTGTCGATCTGCATCGTGATCTCGTATCTGGGGTGGGTCTCGGCCCAGATCACCGCCCTCGGGCTTGTATTTAATGTTCTATCCAACGATCTGATCTCATCCACTCAGGGCATGTTGATCGGCGCAGGAGTCGTTTTGATCTACACATTGTTCGGTGGTATGTGGTCTGTAGCCCTTACCACCTTTGTGCAAATGATCGTGATCGTGGTGGGATTGCTGCTCGTAACCCACAATGCGGCCGATCAGGCCGGCGGCGTTGCCCACGTGATCGCGAAGGCTTCTGCCGAGGGCAAGTTTGAATTCTTACCGACCTTGGATCCCGTGGACTTGCTGGGATGGATCGCCGCGTTGGTCACCATGGCATTGGGGTCGGTACCCCAGCAGGATGTCTTTCAGCGCGTGAACTCTTCCAAGAACGAGACGGTTGCAGTGTGGGGCACCACCATTGGCGGGGTGAGCTACTTTTTCTTTGCAGCGGTTCCTTTGTTTCTTGCCTACACCGCAACCATCATTGACCCAGAGATGGTCAAGCGCTACCTGGCCGAAGATTCACAGCTAATTCTTCCCATGCTGATCATGAACCACATGCCATTTTTCATGCAGGTGGTGTTTTTTGGTGCGCTGCTATCGGTCATCATGAGCACAGCCTCCGGCACCTTGTTGGCGCCATCGGTAACGTTTGCAGAAAATATTTTGAAAGGGTTCGCGCCCCGCATGACGGATCATCAGTTTTTGTGGTCGCTGCGGATCACTGTTCTTGCATTTGCGGCGATCGTGACGTATTACGCGATTGCCAGCGATGCCAGTATTCACCATATGGTGGAAAACGCCTACCGCATCACTTTGGCGGGTGCTTTTGTGCCGCTCGCGGCAGGGCTCTTCTGGAAACGTGCGAGCAACCTTGGTGCGGGCTTGGGCATTACATTTGGGCTGTCCACCTGGCTCGTATTGGAGTTCACCGGCTATGACGGCCCTGGCGAGCCGCAGCTTTTTGGTTTGTTTGCCAATGCAATCGGCATGGTGATCGGCTCGCTCGTGTCTCCCAATCGGGCGGGCGGCCACGGTGGCGAGGCACAGCACGTATGAACATCGTGATCCTTGCCGCGGGTAAGGGAACCCGAATGCGGTCGGATCTTCCCAAGGTGCTCCATCCCTTGGCAGAGATGCCGCTCTTGGCGCACGTGCTTACCACCGCGTATCAGCTCGATCCGAAACGGCTGGTGGTCGTGGTAGGCCACGGCGCCTCACAGGTTCAACAGGCCATGAAAGTATTTGCGCGTGCGGAATGCCCGATCACCTGGGCCCTTCAAGACCCACCGATGGGCACAGGCCACGCCGTTCAGCAGGCGGCAGCGCATCTTGATCCGTCAATGCCGACACTGGTTTTGTACGGTGATGTGCCATTGATTACTGCTGCAACATTAACGCGACTATCCGAATCAGCCGCCCAGCATGACAGCATGGCTCTGCTTACGGCCACCCTAGACGACCCCAAGGGATATGGCCGTATCGTGCGCAATGCTCAGGGCATGATTACTCAGATCGTTGAAGAAAAAGATGCCGATCCTGCGATACGTCGGATCCGTGAAATCAACACCGGAATTTTGATCGTACCCACCCACAGGCTCCTGGGCTGGTTACAATCGCTCACCAATCAAAACGCGCAGGGCGAGTACTACCTCACCGACATTATCGAGATGGCCTCGAAAGAACATCACCCCATCGGGTCTTCTCAAGCCGACGCAGCCGAAGAAGTTCTTGGCGTAAACAGCCAGTCGCAGCGTGCTGAGCTTGAGCGTCAACTCCAGGCCCGCCGTGCACAAGCCCTTTTAGATGGCGGTGTTCGGCTCATGGATCCGGCCCGCATTGATGTCCGGGGAACCCTTGAATGCGAAACCGATGTCACCATCGATGTGGGCTGCGTGTTTGAAGGGCGTGTCACGCTTGCAAAGGGTGCGCATATCGGCCCTTACTGTGTGGTGCGCGATGCTGCGATTGGTCCCGAGGCACGTATTGAGGCGTTTTCACATATCGACGGCGCTCAGATCGGTCCACAGGCCGTTGTTGGGCCCTACGCTCGGCTACGGCCCGGCACCGAGCTTGCTGAAGGGGCTCATGTGGGCAATTTCGTCGAACTGAAAAATACGCAGCTTGGGCAGCGCTCGAAGGCCAATCACTTGAGCTATCTTGGCGATGCGACCATTGGTCAACGGGTCAATATCGGCGCAGGTACGATCACCTGTAATTACGATGGTGCCAACAAGCACCGTACCATCATTGAAGACGACGCATTCATCGGCTCTGACACCCAGCTGGTCGCGCCGGTCACTGTTGGACAAGCAGCAACCCTTGGTGCTGGCACCACGCTAACGCAAGATGCACCGGCGAAAGAATTAACCCTC
>JBDLRC010000160.1:0-3003 GCA_039800265.1 Pseudomonadota bacterium | reverse complement strand
TAAATCATCTAAAAAGTGACGGGTGGTAGCGTACAACGCCGGCCGGCCCGGAGCATCCCGATGGCCGATGGCTTCAATCCAGCCACGGTCTTCCAGCGACTTGATCACCTGGGTGGCCACCGCAACCCCACGAATGTCTTCAATGTCACCGCGTGTGACGGGCTGACGATACGCAATGATCGCCAACGTCTCCATCGTGGCCCGCGAGTAGCGCGGCGGCTTTTCGTTTTTTAATTTATCCAGGTACTCGCGCATCTCGGGACGCGTCTGAAAACGCCAGCCCGATGCAAGGGGCACGAGCTCCACGCCATGGCCCACCCATTCCCGCTGCAGATCTTCCAACAGCAGCCGAATGGTGTCGGCATCGAGTTCATCATCAAACAACCGTCTCAGCTCGGACACAGGCATGGGCTCTGTGTGTGCGAGCAAGGCAGCCTCAAGGACTTGTTTGGCTAGGGCCGTGTTCATAAATGTATGTGTGTTGGCGGAGAGAGGGGGATTCGAACCCCCGATGGGCTATTAACCCATACACGCTTTCCAGGCGTGCGACTTAAACCACTCATCCATCTCTCCGCGAGAGGAAGACAAAGCCGCAGCCGGGAACGTATCAGCTAGGCGGGTCAAGCGAGCGAAGTGTAACAGAGCGGGGTCCGGACCGCCACGAGCCCCACCACACGCGGTATTGCCGGGCCTCGCCAGTTGGCGAAGGCCCTCGCCACACGGTTTAAACGGTCTGTTTCAGCTGATCCAGGATGGCTGGATTTTCCAGGGTGGAGGTGTCTTGTGTGATTTCTTCACCTTTGGCCAGCGTACGCAGCAGACGGCGCATGATCTTTCCCGAGCGGGTCTTGGGAAGGTTGTCGCCAAACCGAATCTCTTTGGGCTTGGCAATCGGACCGATTTCCTTGCCTACCCAATTGCGCAGATCGTTGGCCATCTTCTTCGCATCGTCGCCCGAGGGTCGCGCACCCTTCAACACCACAAAGGCCACCACGGCCTCGCCGGTTGTATCGTCGGGACGGCCCACCACAGCGGCCTCGGCCACCAGGGGATTGGCCACCAATGCAGACTCGATTTCCATCGTGCCCATACGGTGACCCGATACGTTTAACACATCATCGATTCGACCCATGATGGTGAAGTAGCCGGTGTCCTTGTCACGAATCGCGCCATCACCTGCAAGGTAGAGCAGTCCGCCGAGTTCTTCGGGGTAGTAGCTCTTCACGAAACGATCGGGATCGCCCCAGATAGTACGAATCATCGATGGCCATGGTTTTTTCACCACCAAAATACCGCCCTGCCCGTTGGGCACATCGTGTCCGGCCTCATCCACGATCGCCGCCTGAATGCCAGGGAACGGCAAGGTGCATGATCCTGGCACCAATGGTGTTGCACCAGGCATCGGCGTGATCATGTGGCCACCGGTCTCGGTCTGCCAGAACGTATCCACGATGGGGCATGTTCCGCCACCCACATTGTTGTGGTACCACATCCATGCCTCAGGGTTGATCGGCTCGCCCACCGAACCCAGCAGTCGAAGGCTCGAGAGGTTGTAATTCTTCGGTGCGGTTGCCGGCGTGGCCTCGCTGGCCTTGATCAATGAACGAATCGCCGTGGGTGCCGTGTAAAAGATTGAGACCTTGTGGTCTTGAATCATCTTCCAGAAGCGGCCTGCATCGGGATACGTGGGCACGCCCTCAAACACAATCTCGGTGGCACCGCAGGCCAAGGGGCCGTAGGTGATGTAGGTGTGGCCCGTGACCCAGCCGATATCGGCCGTACACCAGAACACATCGTTGGGCTGAATATCGAAGGTGTACTTCATGGTCATGATGGCGTGCAGCAGATAGCCACCCGAGGAATGTTGAACACCCTTCGGCTTTCCGGTGGAGCCCGAGGTGTAGAGAATGAAAAGCGGATGCTCAGCCTCGACCCACTCCGGCTCACAGGTATCGGGTTGGTTTTTGCAGATGTCGTCCATGTAGACATCGCGGCCCGCCGTCATCGGAATCGCACCGCCGGTGCGGCGGTACACGATCACATGCTTCACACCTTCGCAGCCGCCAAGCGCAAATGCTTCATCCACGGCGGGCTTCAGCGGAATGGCCTTGCCACCACGGCACTGCTCATCGGCCGCGATCACCAGCGTCGCGCCAGCATCCACCACACGCTCTTGAAGGCTCTTGGCTGAAAATCCGCCAAAGACCACCGAGTGAATCACGCCAAGTCGTGCGCAGGCCTGCATGGCCACCACGCCCTCCACCGACATCGGCATGTAGATCAGTGCACGGTCGCCTTTTTTGTAGCCCATGGCCTTGATCGCATTGGCCAGTCGGCAGACCTGCTGATGCAGTTGTTTGTACGTGACCTTGGTCACGTCTCCGCCGTCGGCCTCGAAAATCAGGGCAACCTTGTCGCCGTTGCCGTTTTCCAGGTGACGGTCGAGGCAGTTGTACGAGACATTTAACAAACCATCATCAAACCACTTGTAAAACGGCGCCTTGCTCTCATCGAGTGCACGGGTGAAGGGCTTCTTCCAGATGATTTCGTTGCGGGCGTGCTTGGCCCAGAAGCCGGCATAGTCGGCCTCGGCTTCTTTGCACATGGCGTTGTAAGCCTCCATGCTGCCGAGACGCGATTTCGCAGCGAAGTCTTTCGGCGGAGGAAAAACGCGGGTTTCTTGAAGAACCGATTCGATGGCCATACTGTGCTCCCCTTGTTGGAATTTTTGGCAGGTTAGAATTCTTGTGCTGCAGCGCGCAAAGCGCTGACGAGCCCGATCCTTTGGTCGTACTTGCCCATAAAATCTACCCCAAAAAAGGGAGTTGTGCCATGCCGGCTATCAAACAGAGCGACTTTATCCAGAGCATCGCTGATGCCTTTCAATTCATTAGCTACTACCACCCGCTTGACTACATTCAGGCGCTTGGCGCCGCCTATGAACGTGAGCAAAACCCGGCCGCTAAAGATGCCATCGCGCAGATCCTGACCAACAGCCGCATG
>JBDLRC010000159.1:0-4675 GCA_039800265.1 Pseudomonadota bacterium | reverse complement strand
GGCTGGGTCTTGTTGTGGCCGCAGCGGTGGCCTCACTTTTTCGAATGCTTGCCATGCGCTTTGATTGGCAGATTCCCGCCTGGAGGGTCGACCGCTAGGTCTGCGATGAATCGGCAACGGGTGTGGGGTGTGGTGGCCGTGGTGTTGTCTGCGGTCGGATTCGGTGTGATGCCTATTTTCGCGCGCACGGCTTATGCCGATGGCACGGATGTGATCGCGCTCTTGTTTCTGCGGTTTTTGTTCGGGGCCGTGATCATGACCGGCCTTATGCTGGCCATGCGTGGCACGTGGCCTGCACGCAAGAGCGTCGTGGTGTTGTTCTTGATGGGTGGCGTGGGCTATGTGGCCCAGTCGTTTTCGTTTTTCACGGCCCTTCAGCATGCGTCGGCTGGCCTGGTCGCGCTCTTGCTTTACTTGTATCCAATTCTTGTGGCCATCGTGGGCGCCGTAGTGTTTGGCGAGCCGCTGGGCCGCAAACGCCTTGGTCTGGTGCTGATGGCATTTACGGGAACGGCACTGACCGTGTGGGGCGCGTTGGACGGCGAGCCCATCGGCATTGTGTTGGGTGCGCTTTCTGCGGTGCTCTATTGCGCCTACATCTTGGCGGGTAGTCGTGTGCTGCGCAATGAGAATCCGTATGCCTGCGGAGCGGTGGTCATGATCTCGGCGGCCGGTGTGTTCGGGGCATTGGTGGGGATGACCGGCCCGTCGTTTCCGCAGACAGCCGCGGGTTGGAGCTCGGTGGTCGCGATTGCGCTGGTCTCAACCGTGATGGCCATGATTGGATTTTTTATTGGCGTGAGGGCCTTGGGGGCGTCCGATGCATCCACCCTGTCCACGCTTGAGCCCGTGGTGACCATTGTCGCGGCCATGGTGTTTTTGAACGAGTCGCTCACCATGATGCAGCTTGTCGGTGGCGCTGTGATTCTGGTGGCGGTGGTGCTGCTTACCCGTATAGGTGCTTCGACGGCACGCCGCGTGCCGGCACGCCCAGAAACTTAAATGTCTAAAAAATACTGAATCACGGTTTTGGCGATCCAGCCGCTGGTGCCCACCAGCAAGGCAATGGCCAGCACGATATAGGCCATGCGCCCGCCCTTGGATTCGCGGGCCAGCTGAAGCACGATCATGACCATGAACAGAATCAGCACGCCCACCATGTAGGGCGTGGATTGATCAATCAGTTCGATGAGTTGCTGGTTTTCCATGGTCAAATGAACGAATCAGCTGCAGTGTCTCATAAAGCGGCAGGCCCATAATGCCGGTGTAGCTTCCCGCGATGTGCGGAATCATGCTGCCGGCAATCCCTTGAATACCGTAGGCGCCGGCCTTATCCATGGGCTCGCCCGAGGCTACGTACGCATCAATCCACTGGGCCGAAAGCGGGGCGAACGTAACCTGCGAGCTCACGGCGACCGTGTGTTCCACGGTGCGATCAAAGCGAATCGCGCTGACACAGGTGTGCACCTGATGGGTGGTGGCCGCAAGTTTTTCGAGCATCTCTTTTGCGTGTTGCGCATTGGCCGGCTTACCCAGGATCTCATTGCCTAGAGCCACGGTGGTATCGGCCGACAAAATCAGGTCATGCGGCCGAGGTTTCAGCATGGACGATGATGTTTTGCGCAGCCTTTCCAGCGCCTGATCCCGTTTCAGACGGGCCACCCGCGCCACGTAATCCAACGGGGCCTCGTTGGGAAGGGGCGTTTCAAGTGCTTCGGCATCGACCGATGGGTCGGGCGCAAGCACGATCGGTGTCATGCCGACACTTTCAAGCAGCGCGCGCCGGCGTGGGCTCTGCGAGGCCAGATAAAGGTGTGTGTTCACGAGCTGCATTGTCCCAAAAAGCGGCGCTCAATCGGATGCGCAGTCTTAAAGCCCGGGGCCGTGACCATGAGCCGTTCTACTTTTGAAATGGTGTAGTCGGGCCGCGAGATCGTGACCTGGTAGGCCTCGACCACAATGCCGCCATGTTGAAAGCGGGCCTGGGATTTGAATTGAATGGCGGCCTCTGACCACTGATAAGGAATAAGCCCATCGCGCCTGCCTTTTTCAAATTCGAACCGCTCCTCATAAGGTTCACTCACCGATGCGCCGGTGGTGAGTTCTGTGACGGTCAGCGTGCCGGTGCAGTGAAGCGACAACTGTTGAGCCTGGGCCATGCCCGGGTTGCATGCGAATGCAATCCACACCAGCAGTGGGCGCAGGCAGAAGGGCCAGTACCGGGATTGAAACAACACGCGTGGAAAATCCTAAACCTGTGACAATAGAAAAAACGCTGACGGAATTCTCATGATCATACCGACATCACCTTTATCCACGCGGGCGATGGCCACACGGCCGTTTTACGTGATGGAGCTGCTCGCACGTTCGGCCCAACGTGAGAAAACGCATGGACCTTCGATTGGTATGGTGGTAGGCGAGCCGGATTTTCCAGCGCCGGCACCGGTGGTGCGTGCTGCGCAGGTGGCGCTTCAAGAGGCCAACATTCATTACACCCATGCCCTGGGGTTGCCCGAGTTACGGCAGGCCATTGCACAGGACTACCAACGCCGCGATCAGCTCACGATTTCGCCGGATCGCATTGCGGTGACGGCAGGCGCCTCTGGCGCATTGCTGCTGGTGATGGCAGCGTTACTCAACCCTGGCGATGAAGTGCTTATGCCCGACCCCAGCTATCCCTGCAACCGCGAATTCGTAGCGTCGATGGGGGGCGTGGTCCGCACCATTGCCGTGGATGCGGCGTCAGGTTTTCAGCCTACGGTCGAGCAGGTGCGCGCGGCCTGGACACCGAAGACCAAGGCGCTGTTGGTGGCCAGTCCTGCCAACCCCACAGGTACCATGATTTCTCGCCAGGACATGATCGGGCTGCGTGATGTGGTGCGCGCGTGCGGCGGCGTGTTGATTGTCGACGAGATCTATCAGCGGCTGGTGTTTGATGGCACGCCCAGATCGGTCTTGGAACTCGGCGATGACATTATTTCCATCAATAGTTTTTCCAAGACCTTTTCCATGACCGGCTGGCGGCTGGGTTGGCTGGTGGCGCCGCCCTACATGATGGGCGCATTGGAGAGGCTTGCTCAGAATCTCTTTATCTCGACATCGTCGCTGGCGCAGCGTGCCGCGCTTGCCGCGTTCGATCCGGAATCGCTGGCCATTGCCGAGGGCTATCGAAGCCGCTTTCGTGAGCAGGGCCGCTATCTATTGGCTGAGCTGCACCGGCTGGGGTTTGCAAGTCCGGCCATGCCCCAAGGGGCGTTTTACGGCTATTGCGATGTCTCGGCACTGACCAAAGACAGCTATGATTTCTGTCTGCAGCTGTGCGATCAGGTCGGTGTGCTCATGACCCCCGGCCGCGATTTTGGCAGTGTGCGGCCCGAGCGCTACGTGCGTGTGTCGTACACCAAGCCGCTTGATGTGCTGGCTGAAGGCGTTCGGCGCATCGAAACATTTCTTTCCCTCTAATTAGGAGTACCTATGGCATCCTCACATCCCTTGTACGGGCCGTTTGCAATTGACGGCCTTGCCTTTTCAAATCGCATGGTGATGGCACCGCTGACACGAAGCAGGGCCAATGAGCGTTTAGAGCCCACCGATCTGATGGCCACCTATTACCGTCAACGGGCGAGCGCCGGGCTGATCATCTCCGAGGCTACCCAGGTCTGCCAGCAGGGCCAGGGCTACATTGGTACGCCCGGCATCTACACCGATGCCCAGCAGGCCGGATGGAAGAAGGTCGTGGATGGCGTGCATGCCGCAGGCGGAAAAATCTGTCTGCAGCTCTGGCATGTGGGCCGCATTTCGCACACGTTTTTTCAGCCCCAGCAGCAGGCACCCGTAGCGCCTTCTGCGATCCGCGCCCAGGCCAAGGTCTTCATTCCCTCGGGCTTTGATGATGTCTCCATGCCGCGGGCCCTGGAAGTTTCCGAGATCAAAGCATTGGTGGCGACCTATCAGCAGGCGGCCAAACGTGCCCACGCTGCCGGCTTTGATATGGTGGAAGTGCATGGTGCTAATGGCTATCTGCTTGATCAGTTCTTGCGCGACAAAACCAATCAACGCACCGATGCCTATGGTGGCAGCATTGAAAACCGCGCCCGCTTCTTATTGGAAGTGATCGATGCGGTGTGCCAGGTGTATCCGGCAAGCCGTGTGGGATCCCGCATCTCACCGGCGTCAACGTTCAACGACATCGATGACAGCGCTCCGCAGCCGCTTTTTATGCATGTGGCCGAGCAGCTCGGCCGTCGCGGCCTGGGCTATTTGCATGTGATCGAGGGCCAGACCGGCGGGCCGCGTGATGCACGTACCGATGTGGATTTCGCAGCCATTGAACGGGCCTTTAAGGCCAGTGGCGGAAAGGCTGTGATTGGCAACAATGGCTATTCGCGCGAGATGGCCGAGCAGGCGGTTGCTGCAGGCCAGGCCGATATGGTGGCCTTTGGTGTGCCGTTTATCTCAAACCCCGATCTGGTGAGCCGGTTTCAAAACGGCCATCCGCTGAATCAGGCAGACCCCGATACGTTTTATGCCGGGGGAGAGAAGGGCTACACCGACTACCCGGTCTACAGCGCTTAAAAAAACGCGGGCCCGGAAGGGCCCGCGTGAGCCATACAGCACATCAACACCGCCAGATGTCACGGCGGTGTTTTTATATCAATTACTTGGCCTGGCCGAT